>JBGOST010000051.1:0-8849 GCA_041476125.1 Usitatibacter sp.
AAGATCTCCGAAAACGGAGCGGTTGCGCGCAACACCTCGCGTGCCGCCGGGCCGGGCTCCACCAGGTCGACGGCGAGCTTGAAGTCCGGCGCGCGAGCGCCGCGCGCGAACGAGGTTCCCACGAAGCGATCGGCCGCGCGCTCGAACGTGATGCGCCGCACCACTTTCGGCGTTCCCAGCGCCATGCGTCCGCCGCCGCAGGAATCCCCATCGTTCACGGGCATGGTGAGCACCAGCCATCCGGGCGCGCCGTCGTGGAGCACCGCCACCGAAACTTCGCTCTCGAGATAGATCGGCCCGTTCGCCATCCCGTAGAAGTCGAGGAAGCTCACGCGAATGAGCGGGCGCTCGGGCATCGTGAAGACGCTGCCGATCGCCTGGCGATAGGCCGCGAGGTTGGTGGGCTCGAAGTAGCCGCGGATATGGTCGCTCTCCGTGTAGACGACGGGCGAGGCGTATCTCCCGGTCCATCCACAGCCGCCCACCGCGGGATCATCGATCGGCTGGGAATCGTAGAAGCCGGAGGGCATCGTGACGCAGCCGCCGCAGGCGAGCGCTGCAACGCACGCCGCCGCCCGTCGGACGCGGGCACTCATTTGTCCGCCATCTTCGCGACCGACTTCGTGACGAGCTCCTTGAGTACTTTCATGTCAATGTCCTCGAGTTTCTTTATGTAGAGGCATGCCTTGCCGGTCCTGTACTTGCCGAGGCGCTTCATGACGTCGGGAAAATGCTCGAATCCCGCCATGATGTAGAGCGTGAGCTCGGACTTTCTGGGGGAAAAGCCGCTCACGGGCCATTCGCCCTCGCGCCCGTTGTCGTACTTGTAGCGATGGCGCCCGAAGCCGACGATCGCGCTGCCCCACATCTCGGGCTTCTCGCCGGTGACTTCAGTCATCAGCTTTGCGACGGCCTTGCAGTCTTCGCGCCGCTTGGCTTCGGGGATTTTTGCGAGGAAAGCGGCCACGCTGTCCCTGGTCGGCTTCGTCTTCGCTTCGGCCATGCGCTCTCCATTCGCCCGATGGGACTCAACATGCATTTTATTCGGATGGGGGCACGCTCGCTGGTACGCTATGGGGCTACCCCGCTGGAGATCCCGATGACCCGCCTAACGAAGAGACTTGCCCGCCTTGCCGTCGCGGGCCTCATGGCATTCCCCGCGCTGGCGCTCGCTCAGGCCGACTACCCCAACCGCCCGATCAAGCTCATCGTCGGATTCGCTCCGGGCGGCTCCACCGACATCGTCGGACGCATCGTGGCGCAAAGGCTCGGCGAGCGCCTCGGGCAGACGGTGGTGGTGGAAAACAAGGCGGGGGCCGGCGGCACGATCGGCGCGGATGCCACCGCCAAGGCGCCGCCCGACGGGTACACGCTGACCCTCGGCACCACCAGCACGCACGCCATCGCGGCGGGCGCCTATTCGAAGCTTCCCTACGATCCGGTGAAGGACTTCCAGCCGATCTCGCTGGTGGCGATCACGCCGTACCTGCTGGTGGTGAATCCGCAGGTGCCCGTGAAGACGCTCGCGGAATTCGTCACCTACGCAAAAGGCCAGCCGGGCAAGATGAACTACGCCTCGGCGGGAAGCGGCACGGCGACGCACCTGGCGATGGAAATGCTCAAGGACGCGGCGAAGCTCGACATCGTCCACGTGCCGTACAAGGGCAACGCGCCCGCCGACATCGCGATCCTCTCGGGCGAGGTGCAGACCGTGTTCGGCTCGATGCCGGCGTTGCTTCAAAACGCGAAGGCCAACAAAGTGCGCTCGATCGCCGTAGGGACGGCGACGCGTTCCCCGGCGCTGCCCGACGTGCCGACGGTCGCCGAGCAAGGCTATCCGGGATTCGAGGCGGCGCTTTGGCTCGGGGTGTTCGGACCCCCGGGAATGCCGAAGGCGGTCGTCGACCGCCTGCACAAGGAGCTCGTCGCGATCGTCGCCACGCCGGAATTCAAGGCTGCGATGGACGCCAACGGCGCCGAGCCCATCTCGAGCAAGTCGCCCGAGGAATTCCGCCAGATGCTGCGCGGCCAGGTGGACAAGTACGTCAATATCACCAAGGCGATCGGCATCAAGCTGGATTGACTGGATTCCCGGGAGTCCCACAGCCCCAACAAGTTGGGGACCCCCGGCGGGAATGACGACATAAAGAGAGAGAGACATGGGAAAAGACGACCTTCGCAACGCCAAATACGTGATCGACATCGGCCCGCTGCCCTCGCTGCCGGTCGCCGGAAGCGACCTGCGCTTTCCGGTGGGCCGCATCTACTGCGTCGGGCGCAACTATGCCGAGCACGCGCGCGAGATGGGACATGACCCGAACCGCGAGCCGCCGTTCTTCTTCATGAAGGCCGCGAACTCGATCGTGCAGAACCATTCGACCATCGGCTATCCCGCCGGCACCAAGGACGTCCACCACGAGATCGAGATGGTGGTGGCGATCGGCAAGGGCGGCAAGAACATCCCGGTGGAAAAGGCGCTCGATCACGTGTGGGGCTACGGCGTGGGCCTCGACATGACGCGCCGCGACATCCAGGCAGAGGCGAAGAAGCTCGGGCGCCCGTGGGAGATGGGCAAGAGCTTCGACCAATCGGCGCCGGTGACGGCGCTGCGGCCCGTCACCGAGATCGGCCATCCCGCGAAAGGCGCGATCTGGGTGAAGGTGAACGGCCAGGTGAAGCAGCAGGGCGACCTCGCGCAGCAGATCTGGAGCGTGCCGGAGCAGATTTCCTATCTCTCGAACTTGATCACGCTGCAGCCGGGCGACCTGATTTTTTCGGGCACGCCTGCGGGCGTGGGGCCGATCCAGAAAGGCGACAAGCTCGAAGGCCACGTCGACGGCGTGGGCGATCTCGCCATCACCTACGCGAAGTAATTCTCCCTCTCCCTTGGGAGAGGGCCGGGCGAAGTTCTCCCTCTCCCTTGGGAGAGGGCCGGGGAGAGGGTAATCATCGAGGAAGGCGTTCAAGGAAAGCGCCGCCCGGGAGCAGAACGGCCGCTGCGCTCACGCTTGCGGTGCCCACGGCTCGCCAAGACACGACGGCGGCTGCGGAACTAGCGCACAGCCCCTACCTCCGACCTCGCGGTCGGGTGCGCGTCGGACAGTCCTCGCCGACAACCCCGTCATGTCTTGCCTCGCGGGGCCCGCTCCAGGTTGGCGCTTTCCTTGAACGCCTTCCTCGCGGACACGCCGTTGCGAAGATCGAGCAACAACACGCTCTGTTGCTAATGCCGTCGTGGTGGCGTGGGCTGCAAACAAATCCGCGGTGAGGCAGGGCGTCGAAGTTTTGCCAACCTGGATCGCGCCGTTTGTTTTCAGGCAGCGAAGGCTAACCGCGACCCCGAGGCGCGGCGCGATCCCGGGCGGCACGACTTCGACGCCCTGGCTCACCGCGAATGTTTAGTTCACCCTCTCCCCGACCCTCTCCCAAGGGAGAGGGAGAAACACTCAGAGGAACTGCCAGCCCGCCCACCAGGCGACGGCGGCGATGAAGGCCGAGGCGGGGATGGTGAAGATCCACGCCCAGACGATGTTCCCGGCCACTCCCCAGCGCACCGCCGAGACCCGGCGCGTCGAGCCGACGCCGACGATCGCCCCGGTGATGGTGTGCGTCGTCGAGACCGGAATCCCGAACGCGGTGGCGAGAAAGAGCGTGATGGCTCCTCCGGTCTCCGCGCAGAAGCCGTGCACGGGCTTCAACTTCGTGATGCGCTGTCCAATCGTCTTCACGATGCGCCAGCCGCCGATCATGGTTCCCAATCCGATCGCCACGTAGCAGGAGATGACCACCCACGCGGGCGCGGTCTCCTCGGCGCCCGGGACGTTGGCCGCGATCAGCAGCACCCAGATGATGCCGATCGTCTTCTGAGCGTCGTTGCCGCCGTGCCCGAGGCTGTAGAGCGAGGCCGAGATGAGCTGCAGCCTGCGGAACCAGCGATCGATTCGCGAGGGGCTCGACCTTCGGAAGATCCACGAGACGGCCACCAGCAGCAGCCCGCCGAAAACGAAGCCCATCAACGGCGAGACGAAGATGAACACCACCGTCTTGGTGATGCCGGAGCCCATGAGCGAGCTGAACCCCGCCTTCGCGACGCCGGCGCCGATGAGCCCGCCGATGAGCGCGTGCGACGAGGAGGACGGCAGCCCCGCCCACCAGGTGATGATGTTCCAGCTGCTTGCGCCCACCAGGGCGCCAAACACGACGTAGTGGTCGATGATCTCCGGGTCGACGATTCCCTTCCCCACCGTCGCCGCCACCTTGAGGTGGAAGATGAAAAGCGCGACGAAGTTGAAAAACGCCGCCATCAGGACCGCCTGGTGCGGCCGCAGCACGCCCGTCGAGACCACGGTCGCGATGGAATTGGCCGCGTCGTGCAGTCCGTTCAGGAAATCGAAGGCGAGCGCCAGCGCCACGAGGAACACCAGCGTCCCGAGGGCGATGTTGAGTCCCGTCATCGAACGAGCCCTTGCAGGGAGTCAGGCGTTTTCGAGGGAAATGCCTTCGGCGAGGTTCGCCACGTCCAGGCAACGGTCGGTGATCGCCTCGAGCAGCTCGTAGATCGCCTTCATCTTGATCAGCTCGCGCACGTCCTTTTCCTCGCGGAAGAGCCGCGAGAGCGAGGAGCGAAGCACGCGATCGGCGTCGCTCTCGAGCCGGTCGATCTCCTCGCACGTCTTGAGGATCGCCTCGAAATTGCCCTGCTGCGTGCCGAGGAGCTCGACCACGTCCTTCACGCGCTCGCAGCACTTCTCCGCGATGTCGGCGAGCCGCGCGGTCTCGGGCGTGATGGAGCGCACGTCGTAGAGGGAGAGCGACTCGCTCGTGTCCTGGATCAGGTCGCAGATGTCGTCCATCGCGTTGACGAGCTGGTGGATGTGGTCGCGATCGAGCGGGGTGATGAAGCTCGTGTGCAGAAGGCGGATCGCTTCGGCCGTGATTCGGTCGGCGGCGTGCTCCGCATCGTCGATCAGGCGCGCGTGCTGCTCGCGCTGGCTGTAGTCCTCCATGAGCATCTTCAGCTCGTGGGCGGCGCGAACCACCTGGACGGCGTGGGCGTTGAAGAGGTCGAAGAACCGACCTTCCTTGGGGAGGAGTCTGCCAAACATTCGCCGGAGTGTAGCAAACCGCGGCGGGTCAGTTTGCTATTATCCGCGCATCCGCACTTCCTGCCCGGGCCCTACCCATGAGACGCGACGCGATCCACACCGATTCCCGAGGCGAATCCTCGGCGATCGTGCGCGCGCGTGCCGGGTTCTTGCTGCCGGCCGGCGGCGAAGACTGATCCTGCGGGCCGATCGCCCGCCGGGTTTCGAGGCGGGAGCGTTCGGCAATCCACTCCGATTCCTTTTCCGCCTCGCGCATCGCGCGACGGCGAAACGTCGCGCATCGAAGACGAAGCGACAACGACGATGTCAACACTGCTCCGGATGATCCACCCCTCCCGCTGGCTGACCGGCCTGTGGCGCAACCCCGACTTCGTGAAGCTTTGGGGGTCGCTCACGGTCGTGCACTTCGGCGGCCAGATCACGTTTCTCGCCCTCCCGCTCACCGCGGCGCTGACGCTGAACGCGAGCCCTTTCGAGGTCGGCGTGCTGACCGCCCTCGAGGCCCTGCCCTACCCGCTCTTCGGGCTCTTCGCGGGCGTGCTGGTGGACCGCGCGCGCAAGCTTCCGGTGATCATCGCCTGCGACGTGGGGCGCGGCCTCGCGTTGCTGGCGATCCCGATCTGCGCCTGGCTCGGTGTCCTCACAATGACGCTGCTCTATTGCGTCGGCTTCCTGATCGGTTTCTTCACCGTCATCGGCTGGCCGGCCTACCAGGTGTTCATGACCGAGCGCGTCGGGCGCGCGAACCTGGTCGAGGCGAACGCCAAGATCGGTGTCGCGGATTCGGCGGCCCAGCTCGTAGGTCCCGGGCTCGCCGGAGCGCTGATCCAGTGGCTCACCGCCCCGATCGCGATCCTGCTCGACGCATTCTCGTTCTTCGCCTCGGCGTTGATGCTGCGCGGCATTCCGCCCATGGCATCCGACCTGCCGAAGGCCGCGCCGCGCTCGGTGTGGCGCGAGATCCACGAGGGGCTCACCTCCGTGTGGCAGAACCGCACGCTGCGCGCGCTCGTCTGGTCGATCGGGGCGTGGCAGGTGTTCCGCCACGCGTTCATCGCGATCGTGGTGCTTTTCGCCGCGCGCGAGCTGGGCTTCTCGGCGGGGCACGTGGGCGTGCTCTTCATGACCGCGGGGCTGGGCTCGCTCGCCGCCGCCGGCCTCGTGGCGCCGCTCAACAGGCGCTTCGGCATGGGGCCGACCATGCTGGGCGGCATCGCCGGCACCGGCATCTCCTGGCTCGTGATGGGCTCGGCGACGGGATCCTACGTGCTCGCCTCGATCATCTTCGGCGGCGGGCTCTTCCTGCTCGACCTGGCGGCGATGATCTTCTTCATCAATTATCTTTCCTTGCGCCAGGCGGCCACACCCGACCGGCTGCTGGGGCGCGTCACCGCGACGATGATCTGCCTCACGGTGGCGACCGCGCCGCTAGGCGGGCTCGCGGGCGGGTGGGTCGGAGATCACTTCGGGCTGCGCGCGGCGATGCTGCTGGCGGGCGTGGGAGCTCTCCTGCTCGCGCCGCTGGTGACGTGGCTCTCGCCGCTGGCGCAGATGCGCGAGCTGCCGCAGCCTCAGGAGCCGGTGATGACCGAGAGCGTGACCGAGGAGCTCGCGAGCTAGCGACGGTTGCAGTCGCGAAGCGCTTCCTCGACGGTGCCGAAGCTGTTGGTGGCGAGCTGGCGGCGGCGATACTCGGAGGAGCGCAAATCGGCTTCCGCCTGGCGCTGCGCGAGAGGATCGACCCGCTTGGGCGGGGCGCCGGAGATGCTTGCGGGGGTGACCGGCGCGACCTTGCAATCGGCCTGGGCCACCTGGGTGTCGCCGGCGCCTGCGCACCCGGCGAGGAGGAGGACGGCTGCGAACGGGAGCGCGTATTTCACGGCTTTCTCCTCGAAAAAGGGGACCGATTCATTCTACGCCCGGCGAATCCGCAACGGACGCCGGGCGCGTCCAAGGGTCATTCCCAACCGCGGGCGGCGTTGCCGCCCCCTCATTGGACACCACATAATGCTGGCCGCACTGGCCCTCGGAGAGCGCAATGCAAACGACGGAAGCCGTGATCGCGATCATGGGCATGCTGGTGAGCTTCGGCTTGCCGTTGCTGCTCGTCGCGATCATCCTCTACTACAAGCACCGCAGGCTGCGCATGACGCACGACACGATCACGCGCCTGGCGGAAAAGGGCCTGCCAGTGCCGCCCGAGCTGCTCGATCCGCCGCGCACGGGCTACTCGGGATTGCGGGGCGGGCTGGTGCTGGTGGCCCTCGGAGTGGGACTCGCGATCTTCTTCCTCGAGATGGGCGTGCCGTGGTCGATCGGCCTCATCCCGGGGCTCATGGGCGTGGCGCTGCTGGTGAGCTGGTCGATCGAGCGCAGATCAAAGGACAAACGCTAGTCCCCGCGATGCCCACCATGCCGGCGCCCACCGACGCCGACCTGATCCTCGCGGTCCTCGAGCGCGACGATCGACGAGCTTTCGCCGAGCTGGTGCAACGCCACCAGTCGAAGGTGCGCACGGTGCTGCGCCGCCTCACCCGGGGAGACGCCGCGCTCGCCGACGACCTCGCGCAGGAGACTTTCGTGCTCGCCTGGCGCAACCTGCGCACGTTTCGCTTCGAGGCGCGCTTCTCGACGTGGATCTACCGCATCGCCTTCAATGCCTGGCAGAGCGAGGCGCGCAAGCACCACGAGGTCTCCCTCGACCTGGACGACGACGCCCTCCTGCCGGGCTCCGATGCGTTCGCCGAGATGCCCGATGTCGCCGCGCGCGTGGACCTGGAGCGTGCGCTGGCGACTTTGAGCGATGGCGAGCGCGCCGCGATCGCGGCCTGCTACTACGCGGACCTGTCGCACGAGGAGGCGGCCCGTGCGCTCGGCATGCCGCTGGGCACCGTGAAGACGCACGTCATGCGCGCGAAGGCCAAGCTGCGCGCGCGACTTTCTGCAAAGGAGAAATCGTCATGAACGCCGACGACAAGCTGGACCGGATGCTGCGCGCCGATGCGCGGCAGGCGATTCCCGAAGATGGCTTCACCGCCCGCGTGATGAGCGCCCTGCCCCCGCGGGCTCCGTATCGATGGCTGAAGCCGCTGCTGGTGCTGGGCTCCGCGGCCCTCGGAAGCGCCCTCGCGGTGCTCCTTGCGCCCGCGCAGATCAACATCGTGCAGGGATTCCTCGATCTCGCGCAGATGCGCGGGCTCACGCTGCCGGGAGCGGCCGGCCTCGGAATGGCCGCGGCGTTGCTGGTCTCGGCGATCGTGCTCGTCGCCGATACCGACTAAAACCGGGGACAGACCCCAGTTTTCCGCCCGACGGAAAACTGGGGTCTGTCCCCGGTTTTCAGTTCGACTTGAGCAGGTGCTCGATCGCCGCACGCTCTTCCATCAGCTCCTTGTGCGTGGCGGCGATCTTGGCCTTGGCGAAGTCGCCTTGCTCGAGCCCCTTCACGATTTCGTACTTCCCGCCCGAGCAGGTCACGGGATAGCCGAACATGAGGCCCTCGGCGATGCCGTAGCTGCCATCGGACGGGATGCCCATCGAGACCCAGTCGCCCGACGCCGTCCCGCTCACCCAGTCGCGCACGTGGTCGATCGCGGCGTTGGCCGCAGAGGCCGCCGAGGAAAGGCCGCGCGCCTCGATGATCGCGGCACCCCGCTTCTGCACCGTCGGAATGAAGGTCTGCTCGATCCACGCCTGGTCGTTGATGAGCTTCGCCGCGTTCTGGCCGTCGACCAGCGCGTTGAA
>JBGOST010000052.1:0-8820 GCA_041476125.1 Usitatibacter sp.
ATCCCGCCAACGCCGAGATGGTCACCGCCACCCTCCTCGAGGCGCTGATGCGGCTCGACCCGCCCAACGCGAAGAAATACGAGGCCAACCGACTCGCCTTCCTCGCGCGCCTCGAGGGCAAGATCGCGCAATGGTCGCGCTCGCTTGCGCAGGCCCCGCCGCTCATCGCGTACCACGACACGTGGCCCTACTTCGCGCGCCGCTTCCGCCTGCGCTTCGTCGGCGTGATCGAGACGCGTCCGGGCATCGCGCCCAGCCCCGCGCACCTCGCTTCGCTCACGCAGCTGGGGACGCGCGAGCGCGTCGGCATGATCGTGAGAGAGCCCCACGAGCCCAAGCGCGACGCCGACTTCATCGCCGCGCGCACCGGCGCCAGGGTCGTCGTCCTCGCCTCCAGCGTCGGCGCCGTCCCCGAAGCCCGCGACTACCTCTCCCTCATCGACTACAACGTCCGCGCCCTCACGCGATGAACGACGCAATTTCGTTTCTCTTCCTTCCCACCGTCGCTTGCACGGCGTTGGTCGGCATCCACTCCTACTTCGGCCTCCACGTCCTCAAGCGCAACGTCATCTTCGTCGACCTCGCGCTCGCGCAGGTTGCCGCGCTCGGCGCCACCGCCGCGTTCCTCCTCGGCCACGCGCCGCAGAGCCTGGCCGCGCACGCGTACGCTCTCGGCTTCACGCTCGCCGCCGCCGCCCTCCTCGCCTCGACCCGCGCCTGGTCGACCCGCGTGCCGCAGGAAGCGCAGATCGGCGTGATCTACGTGGTCGCGGCGGCGGGCGCGCTCCTCCTCGTCGATCGCGCGCCGCAAGGCGCGGAGCACATCCGCCAGATCCTCACCGGCAACATCCTCACCGTCGGCTGGGACGAGCTGCGCTGGGCCATCCCGCTCTACCTCGCGGTCGGGGTCGGCTATCCGTTCCTGGTGCGGACCTTCAAGCCGGGCGGCTGGCTAGCGGAGTTCCTCTTCTACGCCGCCTTCGGCCTCGTGGTGACGAGCTCGGTCGGCCTCGCCGGCGTGCTGCTCGTGTTCGCGTTCCTCATCATCCCGGCGGCGATCGGCGTCCTGCACGCGCACGTGTTCCGGCGCCAGCTCGCCATCGCGTGGATCGCGGGAACGCTCACCGCCATCGCGGGGCTCGCCCTTTCGTACGCGCTCGATTTCTCGACCGGAGCCACGCTCGTCTGCACCTACGGATTCGCGCTCGCGCTCGCCGGCGTGGCCGAGGGCCTGCGCGCGCCCCAGCCGTATGGGGCCAGGTTCGAGATCGCCGTGCGCATCGGGCGATGGGTGGCCGTGGCCGTCCTCGTGGCCTCGGCCGCGTGGATCGTGGTCTCGCCGCGCGCCGACCAACCGGTGCTCGACGCGCTGGAGAGGGTCTTTCCCGCGGCCCGCGGCGCCTACATGGACGCCAAGTCGATCGCGATCGCGGCCGACGCCGAGAGCTACCTCGCGCGCTACCGCGCCGAGGCGCAGGCGCTGCGCGACCGCGAGGCGGAGCGGCGCTGGAAGGGCGAGCCCCTCGAGGAGATCGAAGTGCGGCGCATCGCCTCGTTCCTGAAGTCGAGCAACGAGATGATGAAGGGAGAGGAATTCGTCATGCGCGAGATGCGCAACCGCGCGCGCGAGGTGCGGCGTTATTGGATCGCCGCGGCATTCCTGGTTTTCGCGCTCGCCCTCTTCGTGCGGCCTCCCCGGCGCTAGATGAAGCCGCGGCACCTGGCCGCGCCGCACCGGCATGGCAGCTTGCCGTTGTGGTGCGACTCTCCATAGTCCGTCGTGAGCTCTTCCCCGGCCGCGATCGTCCGCCGCGCATAGAATTCCGCGCGCGTGGGCGTGCAGCGAATGAACGTGTTCGGATCGCACGAGTGGTTGATCCAGCGGAAGGCGTTGTCGGTCCCCTTGGCGTCGTAGGCGAAGCCGTCGAGCTCGACGATGGCGACGATCTTGCGCCCACGCGCGCGCCGCCTCGCCTCGCGCAGCCCGATCCTCTCGCCGCCGAACTCTCCCAGCTTGGCCCCCCGAGGGATGCGCTTGCCCGCGAACAGCCCCCGGCCGACGATGGCGCTCGTGCGCACCGTCAATACCGCGTAAAGTTGCCGCCAATCGCGCCTCATGCCGCATAATATCGCGATGAAAAAAGCCGACCTCGAAAAACTCAAGGGCAGCCGGGTCTCCGGCGCGCCGTCCCGCGTTCCCGACCGCTTCGGCAAGGACTCCGCCGCGCCCATGGACAAGCGCGAGCAGCGCGAGCGCGACCGCGAGCTGGGCCTCGTGCCCTTCGCGGTGAAGCTCCACGGCGACCTCGTGCGCGAAATCCACGCCCTCGCCCACGAGCGCGGCGCGGGGCTCAACGAGATCACGACGGAGCTCATCAAGAAGGGCCTCGCCAAGAAGTAGGCGCCATGGGACTGGCAGCCCTCTTGCTCGCCGCGGTCCTGCTTCCGGCGCCCGACGACTGGCGCAAGGAAACCTTCGAGTTTCCCTTGCCCTTCGCGCCCGCCATTCCCTACGAAGGCAGCGAGAACGTGCGCTTCTCGCCGGGCTGGGCGAGCTTCGGCGAGGACACGGGCTTCAGCTACGTCTTCCTGTGGGACCTCAAGGCCAAGCCCACGACCACCGAGGACCTCGAAGACCACCTCGAGACGTACTTCAACGGGCTCATGGGAGGCGTGGCGTACGGTCGCAAGATCACGGTCACGCCGATTCCGGCGGCGGTCGCCCTGCATCCGATGACCGCGGTGCCGGGCTGGACGCGCGCGTGGGGCGCAGAGGTGCGCACCTGGAATACCTTCTCCAAGGGCGAGCCGCTGCTGCTGCAGGGCGAGGTCGTGCACCGCGAATGCGGCGCCGAGCGCATGCAGGTCTTCTTCGCCTTCTCCCTGGCGAAACGCGACCGGCCCATCTGGGAGAAGCTCCGCGACATCCGCCAGGCAACGCGGTGCGGGGGATCGGGGTCATAGAGGGCCGGGGAGAGGGTCATCGCACTCAAATCCACCATCTTCAAGGCCGAGCTCACCGTCTCCGACCTCGACCGCAACCATTTCGCCACGCACTCGCTTACCCTCGCGCGCCATCCTTCCGAAACCGACGAGCGAATGATGGTGCGCCTCCTCGCCTTCGCCCTTAACGCCGACGACGCGCTCGAATTCGGCCGCGGGCTTTCGAGCGAGGACGAGCCCGACCTCGTGAAGAAGGACCTCACCGGGGCGATCGATCTCTGGATCGACGTGGGACTTCCCGCCGAGCGCGAGATTCGCAAGGCCGCGGGACGCGCCGCGCAGGTGAAGGTGTACATCTATGGCGGCCGCAGCGCGGCCCTGTGGTGGGAGCAGAATCAAGCCGCGTTGAAGCGCCTCGACAATCTCTCGGTGATCGAGATCCCCGCCTCGGCGATCGAGGCGGTGAGCGCGCGCTCCGAGCGCAACATGCGCATCGACTGCACCATCCAGGAAGGCGCGCTGTGGCTCTCCCAAGGCGGCGAGACGCTGCATTTCGAGCCGGCGATCCTGCAGGCACCCGATTGAGCGCGGCGATCCGCGAGCGCGTGCTGCGCGGCATCGCGTTGAACCGCGAGCCCGGCTTCTTCTTCTCGGGGAATTTCCTCGGCCTGTCCTTCGACACCATCGCGACCCGGGACATGCGTGTGTCGGTGGAGACCGGGCCGCACTGCATCGACCGCGACGGACAGGCGAATTTCGCCGTGCTGGCGATGCTCGCCGACATGGCGCTCGCCGGGTGCATCCGCGCCGGCCTCACGCTCACCACGCGCCTTGCGACCGTGAGTATGAACCTGCAACTCACAGGCGCGCGCCTTGAAGGCCCGCTCGAGGCCACCAGCGACTTCCAGGGATTCTTCGGCGGCGCGTCGAGACAGGGCCTCGCGCGCGTCTCGGTGGCGGGCGCCCACGGACAGGTCTGCTACGGCACCGGGACTTTCATGGCGCTCTCGCCCCCGCCCGGCTTGACCCTGCATCCGCTGCCCGATACGCGACGCCGCGAGGCACCGCGGCTCACCGAGCGCGACCTCACGCGCGAGGAGGCGAAGCTCCTTCGCCACGCCGAGAAGACGCTGGCGGCGGGCGAAACCGATTTCATCCGCCGCTTCTGGGGCCTCGAGCCGCGCCACGGCAAGCACGGCGCGTCGTGCGCGATGAGCAACGGCGAGCAGGTCGCCAACCGCGTCGGCCACGCCCAGGGCGGCATTCTCCTCGCCGAGGCGGCGGCCACGGCGAGCGCCTCGCTGCCGGAAAGCTGGGTGCTCTCGGGGATCAGCGCCGCCTTCGTCAGCCCGGGCGAAGGCTCGGTGCTGCGAGCCCGATCGCGCGTCGTGCACCACGGCCGCACGACCGCCGCCGTGCGCACCGAGATCACCGGCGCGGGACGCCGGCGCGTGCTCGAAGCCCTGTCGACCCATTCGCGCATCCCGGCGTAGACTGCGCCTTCCACTCGCAAGGGAGGCCCGCCATGGCGACCTATATCGTTCTGTCCAGCTTCACCGACCAGGGAATCCGCAACGTCAAGGACACCACCAAGCGCGCCGATGGCGTGCGCGATTCGGCGAAGAAGTTCGGCGTGAAGGTGAGCGAGATCTACTGGACCCTCGGCAGCTACGACGTCGTCGCGATCTTCGAAGCCCCGGACGACGCGTCGATCACCGCGATGGCGCTGGCGCTCGGCTCCGGGGGCAACGTTCGCACGCAGGTCCTGCGCGCATTCGACCGCGACGAGATGAAGGACATCCTCGCAAAGCTGAAATGATCGTGAGATGAGGCTGAAGGTCGCGCTAGCCGCCCTCGCCTGCGCAGCCGCCTTCCCGCTTCACGCCGCGCAGGATCCCGCGCCCGCGGCGCAGCCGAAGATCGCGCTCGTCCTCTCCGGGGGTGGCGCGCGCGGCCTCGCACACATCGGCGTGCTCAAGGTGCTGCGCGAGCAGCGCATCCCCATCGACATGATCGTCGCGACCAGCATGGGCTCCATCGTCGGCGGCGCCTACGCGGCGGGGCGCACGCCCGAGGAGATGGAAGCGCTGGTGAACGCGGCCGACTGGGACCTCATGTTCTCCGACCGGCCGCCGCGCGAGGACCTCACCTTCCGGCGCAAGGAAGACGACCTGCGCTTCATCGGCAAGAGCGAGCTCGGCATCAAGCGCGAGGGCCTGGTGCTGCCGCGGGGTGCCTTCGGCGCGCAGAACCTGGAGGAATTCCTGCGCGGGGTGTCGCGCCCGGCGAGCGATGCGCGCCACCTCGACGAGCTGCCGATCCTGCTGCGCGCCGTGGCCACCGACCTGGAGACGGGCGAGCTGGTGGTGCTGCGCGACGTGCCGCTGGCGCTCGCGATGCGCGCCTCGATGTCGATCCCGGGGGCATTCGCGCCGACGCGTATCGAGGGGCGCCTGCTCGCCGACGGCGGGCTCACGCGCAACCTGCCCGTCGAAGTCGCGCTCGACCTGGGAGCCGACGTGGTCATCGCCGTGAACGTCGGCACCCCGCTCCTGCCGCGCGAGGCGCTTTCCTCGGCGATCGGTGTCGCGCAGCAGATGATCAACATCCTCACCGAGCAGAACGTCGGCATCTCGTTGAAGGCGCTGCGCCCCGCGGATATCCTCATCTCGCCGGATCTCACCGGCGTGACGTTCGTGGACTTCGAGCGCGGACCCGAGCTGATCGCGCGCGGCGTGGTGGCGGGGCGCGAGGCGGCGCCGCGGCTGGCGAAGCTGGCGCTCGGCGAGCGCGAGTACGCGAAGTGGGAAGCGAACCGCACGCGGCGCCCCACGCTGCCCGACCTCGCCATCCGCGAGGTGCGGGTGCAAGGCGCGGAGCGCACCAACCCCGAGGCGCTCAAGCGCGAGGTGCGCGACCGTGCCGGCGTGGCCCCCGGCCAGGTCGTCACCGACGCGCAGTTGATCCACGCCGCGCGCGTGCTCAACGGCACCGGGGAGTTCGAGCGCGTCGACGTGCACTCCGAGCTGGAGGAAGGCCGCAAGTTCATCATCCTCGACGTCGACGAGAAACCGTGGGGACCGAACTACCTTCGCATCGGCGGCCGCGCGGTGTCCGACTTCCATAACGACGCGCGCTTCTCGATCACCACGCAGCACACGCGCACCTGGGTGAACAGCTGGGGCGCGGAGTGGCGAAACGAGGTCCAGATCGGCGATGTTCGCCGTTTCTCCACGAGCTTTTTCCAGCCTCTCGGTCCCGGAAGCCCGTGGTTCATCGAGCCCCTGCTCGAGAACGTCCAATCCGACTCCGACATCTTCGCGAGCGGCAACCGGCGCACCGACCGGATCACCAACGCGGTCGCGAGCGCCACGGCAACGCTCGGGCGCAGGCTGGGTGGGGTCGGCGTGGCGCGCCTCACCGTCGGCCACGAGCGCTACCGCTCCACGCCCGAGATCAGCAGCCGCCTCGAGGGCACGGTGAAGGACAGCGGGGATTTCGCGCGCCTGGGAGTCACCTTCGACACGGTCGATGACGCCAACTTCCCGCACCGCGGCTACCTCGTGAACGTGACGACCGCGAGCAACCGGTACAGCAGCTCCTCCGGCAGCCCGGTGCAGACCTATTTCGCGCAGGCGCTCCTGCCGCTCACTTTCGATCGCTTCACGCTCACCACGCTGCTTGCGACCGCGCGATCAAAGGACGATCGCGGCGGATTCAGCCTGGGCGGGTTCCTGAACCTCAGCGGGACGCCGGTGGGTGCGGTTTCCGGTTCTCAAGCCGCCATCGCCGCGGCGGTGGCCTACTACCGCATGGGCGAGGTGCCGCGCACGCTCGGGCGCAGCTGGTATGCCGGCGTGTCGCTGGAAGCCGGCAATGCGTGGGGACGCCGCTCGGACATCGACATCGGCAACGTGAAGAAAGCGGCATCGGTCTTCGTCGGGCTGGACTCGATCCTGGGCCCGCTGTATCTCGGATGGGGACATACTCTCGGCGGCGATTCGGCGTTCTATCTTTTCCTGGGCCGGCCGACGGACCACAACTAGGAGGAAACAAGATGCGTCACTCGATCATGCGCTGCATTGCATGGCTCTTTGCATTCGCCGCCAGCGTGGCCCTCGCGCAGGGCTATCCGTCGAAACCGGTGAAGATCATCGTTCCCTTCGCGCCCGGCGGGAACGTCGACATCACCGCGCGCCTCGTGGCTCCCGGTCTCTCCGAAGCGCTGGGACACCCGGTGGTCGTGGAGAACAAGCCGGGCGCGGGCGGCACCATCGGCGCGGACCTGGTGGCGAAGTCGCCGCCCGACGGCTACACCCTGCTGATGGGATCCAACAGCACGTTCAGCGTGGCGCCGAGCCTGTACCCGAAGAATCCCTATCACCCGCTCAAGGATTTCGCGCCGGTCATCATGATCGCGTCCGCGCCCTTCGTGCTGGTCACGAATCCGGGAGCGAGCGCGAGGACCGCCGCCGAGCTGGTGGCGCAGGGCAAGGCGAACCCCGGCAAGCTCACCATGTCGTCGGCGGGAACCGGCAGCTCCAATCATCTGGTGGGCGAGCTCTTCCAGGAGATTTCGGGCGCGCGGTTCACGCACGTTCCCTACAAGGGCAGCGGCCAGGCGCTCACCGATCTCATGGGCGGGCAGGTGGACCTGCACTTCGACCAGATCACTTCCGCCGCGAGCCACATCCAGGCGGGCAAGTTGAGGGCGTTGCTCGTGACCGCGCCGCAGCGCGTGCCGATGCTGCCGGAGGTTCCCACCGCGACCGAGGCGGGTTACGCGCGGTTCCACGCCACCAACGTGACCGGCCTCATCGCGCCCGCGGGAACGCCCCGCGAGGTCATCGACAAGCTGAACGCCGCGACCCGCAAGGTGATCGCGCAGCCCGCGATCCGGGAAAAGTTCGCGGGACTCGGCGCCGATGCCGTCGGCGGCACGCCGGAAGAATTCGGCGCCTACATCAAGGACGACTTCTCGAAGTGGACGCGGATCGTGAAGGAAGCCAATGTCAAAGTCGACTAGATGCCTCCTGCTGTGGTGCGCGGCCGCCCTCGCGGCGTGCACCGTCATGCCCTCAAATGCTCCGATCACGCTGTCGTTGGGGACCGCCACTCCCGGCGGCGGCTTCCCCGTCTACGGCGCCGCGTTCGCCGAAACGATCCACGAAGCCGATCCCACCATCACCGTCGAGCCTCGCAACACCAAGGGCAGCGCGGAAAATGTCCCGCTCCTCGAGGAAGGCAAGCTCGATCTCGCGCTGGTGCAGGGCGAAGCGGCTTATGAAGCGCTCGCCGGCATCGGGCGCGCGAAGCCCGCCAACATCAAGATCGTGTGGGCGATGTATTCGACGCCGGGAATGTTCGTGGTGCGCGCCGACAGCCCCTATCGCAAGATCCAGGACCTGAAGGGAAAACCGGTCGCGTGGGGCGCGCGGGGATCGGGATTCGTGCTGCAGGCGGGCTATGTCCTCGACGCCCTGGGCCTCGATCGGGACCGCGACTTCCAGGCGATCTATCTCGAGCGCGCCGGCGACGGCCCCGCGATGCTGCGCGACGGGCGCGTCGCGGCCCTCTGGGGCGGCGGCATCGGATGGCCGGGATTCATCGAGGCGGCGAGGATGCCCGGCGGCGCGCGCTTCATCGCGCCCGGCGACCCCGAGATCGATCGAATCCTCGCCAAGCATCGCTTCCTCAAGCTCTCTACGATCCCCGCGGGGAGCTTCCAGGGACAGATGCTCGACATCCCGTCGGTGGGCTCGTGGAGCTTCGTCTTCGCGCGCGCGAACCTCCCCGACGACGTGGCGTATCGCGTCGCGCGGGCGATGCATCGCGGCGAGGCGAAGATTGCCTCGCGCCTCGTCCAGGCCCGTGAAA
>JBGOST010000053.1:0-8678 GCA_041476125.1 Usitatibacter sp.
CGTTGGTCAGCCCCGCGCCGTACTCGCTCTCGGGCAGAAACAGGTTCCACAGGCCGGCGGCGCGCGCCCTGGGCTTCAGTTCCTCGACAATCGCCGTGGGCTGCCAGCGATCGCCGGTCGCGATCTGCCGGTGGAATGTGGATTCGTTGGGATAGACGTGCTCGTCCATGAACGCCGTGAGGCGTACCAGCAGGTCGCGTGTCTTGCTTGAGTATTCGAAGTCCATTTGCTTTCTCCCGATCAGCGTCGCGCGAGGATCGTTTACACGCGCTTCCAGCCCAGCTCGGCGAGCCCCGGCGCCGCGCGCCCGGCCTGCAACGCGTGCTGGCTCGCGGCCGTCCCGTCGACGACGCGTTTCATGATTCCCTGCAAGATGCCGGCGGCGCGGAACATGTTGTATGCCATGTAGAAATCCCAATGGTCCGGATCGATCGGCGCGCGCCCCACGCGCCGGCAATACTCGGCCACGTATTCCTTCTCGAGCGGGATCCCGAGTGCGACGAGGTCGTGGCCGAGAAGGCCGCGGAAGGCGCCCGGCGGAACATGCCAGCTCATGCAGTGGAAGGAAAAATCCGCGAGCGGGTGGCCGAGGGTCGAAAGCTCCCAGTCGAGCACCGCGACGATGCGCGGCTCGGTGGGATGGAACACCATGTTGTCGATGCGGAAGTCGCCGTGGACGATGGTGGTCTCGTCGTCGGCCGGGATGTTCGCCGGCAGCCATTCGATGAGGCGGTTCATCGCCTCGATGGTCTCGGTTTCCGAAGCCTGGTATTGCTTGGTCCAGCGCGCGATCTGGCGCGCGAAGTAGTTGCCGGGCTTGCCGTAATCGGAAAGCCCGCGTGCCGTGTAGTCGACCTTGTGCAGCGCGGCGATGACGCGATTGAGCTCCCAGTAAATCTTCGCGCGTCCCGCGTTGTCCATCTCCGGCAGCGCCCCATCCCAGAAGACGCGCCCGTCGACGCAATCCATCACGTAGAAAGCGGAGCCGATCACCGCATCGTCCTGGCAAAGCCCGTAGGTCTTCGGCACCGGGACTTCGCTCCCGGCCAATGCGCTGATGACGCGATACTCGCGATCGACCGCGTGCGCACTGGGCAGGAGCTTCCCGGCGGGCTTGCGGCGCATCACGTAGTTCCTGCCCGGCGTGGTGAGCTTGAAGGTGGGATTGGACTGCCCGCCGCGGAACTGCTCGACCGAGAGCGCTCCGCTGAAGCCCGCGACGTTCTCGCGCATCCACGCCTCGAGCGCCCCGGCGTCGAAGCGCTGCTTCTCCTGCACGGGCATCGTGCCGGAAAACTTGTCGCTCACTTCGCGTGCTCCTTGCCCGCGCCCGCCACCGGCCGCGAGAGGTCCGTAGGGTCGCGTTCCTCGAGGATGTCGTGCGACCGCGTCTCGATCGAAGCCTTGATGCGGGTGTGCGGAAAGATGTAGAAGCGAGCGGACTTGACCGCCTCGAGCGTGATCGCGGCGATCTCGGCCGCCGAAATCTTGCCGGCGAGCACCGCCTTGCGCACGGCCTCTTCGTAGGGCTTGGCGAGCGGATTGGTCGCGGCGAGCTCCGCGGGGCGGTTGCGCGCGGAGTCGAAAATGCCGGTGGGCACGAAAGCGGGTGCCAGCACCGAGACCCCGATGCGCGCCTTCTCCAGGCGCAGCTCATGGCGCAGGCACTCGGAAATCGTCGCGACCGCGTGCTTGGAGGCGCAGTAGGCGCTGCTGCCGGGAATCGAGAGGAAGCCCGCGACGGAGGCCGTGTTCACGATGTGGCATTCGTCCCCGCGCGAAAGCATGCGCGGCACGAAGGCGCGGATGCCGTGGACCACGCCCATCACGTTGATCCCGAGGATCCACGTCCAATCCTCGACGGTGGAAGTCCACGTCGGGCCCGCCACGCCGACGCCCGCGTTGTTGAAGAGCAGGTGCACGGCGCCGAAGCGCTCGTAGGCGCGCGCCGCGAGATTCTCGACCTCATCGGGCTTGGAAACGTCGCAACGCACTTCGAGCGCTTCCCGGCCCAGGGGCGCGATCGCCTCGGCCGTGGCGCGCATTCCCGCGGCGTCGACGTCGGCGAGGACCACGCTCATGCCTTCGCGGGCGCAAGCGATCGCAAGCTCTCGACCGATGCCGCTGCCGGCCCCGGTGACGACCGCGACCTTCCCCTGCAGATCCCGCATGAGCCTCCCGGAGTCAATTCCGCGTATCGGAATTGAATTCCATTTTACCTCGAATTCTCAGCGCGCGTGTTCGTCCAGCCAATCGGCGAACAGGCCGCGAAGAATGTCCTGCGTCTTCTCGAGGCTCGAGGCGGGCGGGGCGCGAAGTCCCAGCAACTCGACGACCGCCCACGCCTTGGCGCGGCGCGCCTCGCGCGCCAGCACCGCGACTTCGGGCGCGCCGATTCCTCGCGCCGCGCAGCACGCGCGATAGATCCCGGCCACCGCGTGGAAGGTCTCCCGGTCTCCCAGGCCACGAATCACCCCGGCCAGATCGTAGGCGCGCCACCCGCGACCCCAGCGTTGCCAGTCCAGCAATACCGGCCGGCCGTCTTCCCGCATCGCCCAGTTGAGCGGGTTGGCGTCGCCCCAGATGATCACCTCCGGGCCCGATGGCCGCAACGCCTGGAGATCGCGCAGCGCCGCTTCGACCGCGCCGCGCCGCGGCCCGAACTGTGCCGACACCGCCTGCGTGTGCTCGTTGCGCCAATCCAGGGCGAGGTGCGGCTCGGGATCGGCGACCTGGATCGCGTGAACGGCCGCGAGCGCGCCGAGGATCGCCGCGTCGCCGGGAAAACTCTCCATCGGAAAGGCTTGCGGAATGTGCTCCAGCCCGAGCCACGCGTCGCCGCCGAGCGTCTCATCGAGCACGCACTCGGGCGTGTCGACGCCCTGCGCAAGAAACGTCGCCCGCATCTCGCGGTAAAAGCGCAGCTCCCGCAGGTTGGTCCTCTTGATCACGATCGCGCTTCGCGTTCCGCGGCAGAACATCACGCTCGCGTCGCTCAACCCATGCAGGGGCGCGAAGTCGACGACGTTGCCGCAGATCGCGGCGGCCGCGTCGAGAATCGCGCGCGGGACCCCGCCGCCCTCCTCCGCGGTCATCCCGCCGCCGCGCCGCGCAGCCAATCGAGCGCGTCCCGCCACAGCGTGGCGCCGTGGCGATCCGAAAAAAAACCGAAATGCCCGACGCTCTTCGCGCCGACATCGGATGGCGAAAGATGGCGCCGCGTGACACGCGCGTTGCGATAGAAGTCGTGCAGGGAGTCGATGGCGCGCCGGGTGATGAGCACATCGTCGGCGAAAGAAAGCGCCAGGATCGGGGCGCTCACGCGCGCGAAGGCGGCGCGCGTCGCCTCCCCCTCGCAGAGCAGATAGTCGGGGCTCAGGCACCAGCGCCGCCATTGCCGCGCCACGCCCTTGGGCAAGTCGCCGACGACGCGCAGCGTCTTTCCGGGGAAGTATCCGCAGAGCGCGGTGAGCAGCGGCATCGTGACCCACCAGAGCAATCGCACCCGGAAACGCATCCGCTCGTTGAAGCGATACCACCCCGAGCCCGCGGCCACGTGAAGCGCGGCGCGAACCCTGGTGTTGTCGGGGGCGGCGCCGAAGATCTGGCCGCCGAGGCTGTGGCCCATCAACAGCAGCGGCAGCTCCGGCGCCGCCTTGCGGGCCTCGCCCAGCATCGCGTTGAAGTCCTTCTCGGTCCACTCGCTCACGGTCGCGGGGAATCCCCTGAGGCTTCCGCGCCGGGACCATCCCATGCCGCGATAGTCGAAGGTCAGCACGTGAACACCGTTCTGCGCAAGGAAGCGGGCGAACGGCGCGTAGAAGTCCTGCCGCACGCCCATCGCGCCCGCGCAGAGCAGTGTGGCCCACGCGCGCCCTTCGGCGGGAAAGCGCGTTACGGCCAGCTCGTGGCCGTCCGAGGCGAGCGCCGCACCCCTCATCTCCATCTCACTTCTTCCGCGCAGAGACCCACATGGTGATCGTCGCGCGGCATACGAGCTCGCCCGTGCGGTCCTTCACCTCCACCAGGACAGGAACGTCGCGCGCGGGCCCTTCGGAAACGTCGGGGAGCGTGGCGATCGCCTCGACGTCGGTCTCGGCCTTGCGCAGGTAATCGACCTGCATGCCCTTGGGAAGCCAACGCATCGTGGAGGGTATCGACGCCTCCGTCATCGTGCCGGCGGCGATTTCGGCCAGGTTGCACATTGCAATCGCGTGCACGGTGCCGATATGGTTCGTGACCGCGCGGCGCTTGCGCATCGATACGCGCGCGAATCCGGGCCGGAACTCCTCGAACCGCGGCCGGATGCTGGCGAAGTACGGGGCTTTCCAGCAGATCAGCCGCGAGAAGAGCGCCTTGCCGAACGGCCAGCGTTCGAATCGCTGCCAGGCTGCGAGCACCCGGTTCATTATTCTCTCCCCGGCCCTCTCCCAAGGCAGAGGGAGAGATCTAGATGGAATCCCAACCGGAATCCGGCTCGAAGCGCAGCCCGTGCTTCGCCTTGAGCTCGGCCATGATGCGCAGCCACTCCTGCTTGCCGCGCGCTCGAATGGTGTTGATGGGGCCGCCGCGGTGCGGCGCGAAGCCCGTGCCGAAGATCACGCCGGCATCGACGAGGTCCGCGTCGGCGACGATGCGCTCGCGCACGCAGGCGACCGCCTCGTTCAGCGCCGGCAGCACCATGCGTTCGGCGAGCGGCTTGAGATCGACGGTGCCGCTGCCGGTGCTCTTGCGCGGCTTGCCCTTGACCCAGGTATAGAAACCCTGGCCGGTCTTCTTGCCGAAATGCTTCGCCTCGACGAGCGCCTGGAGTTTCTTGGGAATCGGGTTGCCGGGCTTGGCGAGCTCATGGCCCACCGCCCAGCCGATGTCGAGCCCGACCATGTCGGCGAGCTCGATCGGGCCCATCGGCATGCCGAAGTCGGTGGCCGCGGCGTCGAGCGTCTCGGCGGGAATCCCCTCGTCGAGCATCAACATCGCTTCCATGAGATACGGCGAGAGCACGCGGTTCACGAGGAAGCCGGGAGCGGACTTGCAAGGCAACGGCAGCTTGTCGATCTGGCGCGCGAAGGCCTGCCCCGCCTGCATGACCGCGGCGGAGGTCTGCGGCCCCTCGACCACTTCCACCAGCATCATCTGCGCCACCGGGTTGAAGAAATGCAGTCCCACCAGCCGCCCGGGGTGTTGCAGGATCGAGGAAAGCTCCTGGAGCGGAATGCTCGAGGTGTTGGTGGCGAGGATGGCGCCTTCCTTCATGCGCGGCTCGATCTGCGCGAAGAGCTTGCGCTTCACCTCGGCGTTCTCGACGATCGCCTCGATGATGAGGTCGGCTTTCGCGACGCCGTCGCCGCGCACGTCCGGAATCAGGCGATCGGTCGCGGCCTGCGCCAGGTGCGGTTGCTTCAGCCGCTTCGCGAAGAGCTCCGCGCCCCTCTTGATCGCGGGCGCGATGCGCTCCGCCGAGAGGTCCTGGAGCGTGACGGTCACGCCGCGCAACGCCGACCACCCCGCGATGTCCCCGCCCATGGCGCCCGCGCCGATCACGTGCAAATGACGAATACCCTGACCCTCTCCCCGACCCTCTCCCAAGGCAGAGGGAGATTTCTTGCCGAACGACTTCAAGCGCTCCTGCAGCTTGAAGATGCGGATCAGGTTCTTGGTGGTCGGATGGAAGAACAGGCTCGCGGTGGAAGCCGGATGCTCGCGGGGGACGTTGCGCACGTCGCCCCCGAAGTCGCGCCACAGCTCGATGATCGCGTAGGGCGCGGGATAGTGGTCGCGGCGCGCCTTCTCGGCCACCTTCTTCTCCGACATCCTCGCCACCAGCGCGCGGATCCCCGGCCAGTCGGTCATCGCGGCGGCGAGCGCCGGATGGTGGAGCGGCGGCGGGCTCTTCAGGATCTGCCGCGCGGCGTTCTCGAAGTGACGCCGTGGGGTCAACGCGTCGACGAGCCCGAGCTTCTTCGCGCGCCGTCCATCGACGCTGCGCCCGGTGAGCATCAGGTCGAGTGCCGCGGCCGCGCCGATCAGCTTCGGCATGCGCTTGGCCCCACCCCATCCGGGCACGATGCCGAGCATCACCTCGGGCAGGCCCATGCGCGTCTTCGGGCCGTCGTCGGCGACGCGATAGCGGCACGCGAGGGCGAGCTCCGTTCCCCCGCCCATGCAGAAGCCGTGGATCATCGCCACGGTGGGAAAGGGCAGCGCGGCGATCTTGTCGAACACCTCGTTGCCGAGCACGGTGAAGGCGATCGCCTCGTCGGCGTCTTTCAGCGTCGTGAACTCGTCGATGTCCGCGCCGGCGGCGAAGCCGTTGTCCTTCGCCGACAGGATCGCGAGCCCCTTGGGCGGCATCGACGCGAGGTGGTCGGCGACTTGACCCAGCTCGCGCAGCGCCTCGCGGGAGAAGGTGTTGGTGGTCGAGCCGGCGCGGTCGAAAGTGAGCCACGCGAGGTTGTCGATGACGTCGAGCTTCCAGTGCTTGAGATCCATCAGTTCTTCTTTCTTATGTAGAGCGTCTTCTCGACGTCGGCGACGGTCACGCCCTGCGCGTCGACGATCTCGACCACGAACTTCGGCTCGTGCTTCTCCCCCGACTCGGTGGCCGCCCTCGCCGCGACAATACTCTCCTCGGCCAGGCGGAACCGCGCGGTCACCGTTCCGCGCGCGGGCTTCAGGAAGCGCACCGTGCCGGCCTTGTCCCACACCAGGTAGTCGGGCCCCAGGTTCTTCATCATCATGATCATGAAGAACGGGTCCGTCATCGCGAAGAGCGACCCCCCGAAATGCGTTCCGACGTAGTTGCGGTTGAGGAGCCGCATGCGCAGCTCGACCGTCACCGAGCGGAAGTCGGGGGCGATCTCGCGCACCCGTACCCCTGCGCCGCGAAACGGCGGCCAGAGGTTGAAGAGCGTCTTCATTCCTCGCGGCCCGAACGAGAACCGCGCCAGGAATCCCTGCCCGCTCACGATCGCGCGCTAGACGCGCTCGAGCAGCATGGCGCCGCCCTGCCCGCCGCCGATGCACAGGGAGGCGACCGCGCGCTTGCCGCCCGTGCGCTGCAAGACCTTGAGCGCATGCAGCACCACGCGCGCGCCCGAGGCCCCGATCGGGTGGCCCACGGCGATGGCGCCGCCGTCGACGTTGAGCTTCGCGCGATCCAGCCGGCCGAAGGCGCGGTCCAGTCCGAAGTGCTCCTTGCAGTAGCTGTCGCTCTCCCATGCCGCGAGGCAGCCGAGCACCTGGGCGGCGAAGGCCTCGTTCACCTCCGCGGCGTCGATGTCGTTCCACGTGAGGCCGTGGCGCATGAGCAGCGGCGTGATCGCGTGCACCGGCCCCAGCCCCATCTCGGAGGGATCGAGCGCTCCCCAGTGCGTGTCCACCACGCGCCCCAGCGGCTCGATCGCGTATTCGTTCACGACGTCCTCGGAGGCGAGGATGAGCATCGCGGCGCCGTCGGTCACCTGCGAGCTGTTGCCGGCCGTGACGTTACCGTAGGTGCGATCGAACACGGGCTTCAGCTTCGCGAGCTTCTCCACGCTCGAGTCGCGGCGCACGCCGTCGTCGACCGCGTACACCGTGCCGTCGGGACCGTACATCGGCTCGACCTCGGGAAAGTTGCCGTTGTCCTGCGCGAAGGCGGTGCGGCGGTGCGATTCGACGGCATACTCGTCCATCATCTGCCGCGTGATGCCGAAGCGCTCGGCGACGATCTCCGCGGTGGATCCCATGGAAATCCTCACGATAGGATCGGTGAGCCCGCGCAGGATCGCGATCACGGGCGCCAGGTAGGAAAGCCGGAATCGCGTCGCGAGGCCCGCCTTCTGCCCGACGCTCTTCGCCGCGTACCAGGCCGCGAGCCAGTTCACCATCGCCGGCCCGTAGAGCAGCGGCGCGTGGCTCATGGCATCGGTGCCGCCCGCGAGCACGAGGCTCGATCGCCCCGCGAGGATGTTCACCGCCGCCGAATCGAGCGCCTGCAGGCCCGAGGCGCAGTTGCGCATCACGGTCCACGCGGGCACCTTGTCGCCGCAGCCCAGCCGCAGCGACACCACGCGAGCGATGTTCGCCTCGTCGGCCGAGGGCATCGCCGCGCCGAGGATCACCTCGTCGAACGCGTTCGCCTCGAAAGGCTGGCGCATGAGCAGCGCTCTCCCCGCGTTCACCGCGAGGTCCGAGCCGGTGAAAGGCCCGAGTCCGGTCTTCGCCTTGAGGAACGGGGTACGCGCCCCGTCGACTACATAGACGCGACGACCGCCTTTTTCTTGGTATCCGCCTGCCATGTTTCCTCCGGCCGCCTCGCCTCGCGCCCCAGGTCATGCTCGAAGTCGTCGACCTTGATGACCTCGCGGCGCAGGTGATCGGTGTAGACCATGTGATCCATCTCGGCCTGCGTGATGATGCCCTGCGCGACCGCGGCCTGGCGGCGCTCGGCGAGCGTGCGCTGCGGCAGCAGCCCTTCCTTCATGGCCTTGCGCACCTTCGCTTCGATGGGATCGGCCTTGATCGTCGCCGCCATCGCGAAGTCGAGGCGGCCGATCACGTCGTTCTCGTCGTCGGGGACGTAGGCGCCCGCGGTGAGGCGATCGCGCGCCGCACCCGGCGTGAGGAGGATCGCCGCGACCTTCGATCCCACCTTGTCGAACGGCGCGTTGAGTGTCAGTCCCTTGGGGAATACC
>JBGOST010000054.1:0-8663 GCA_041476125.1 Usitatibacter sp.
AGCACGTCCCCGCGGGCGACGGTGTTGCCTGGATCGTCGAAGGGTGGCATCTCTTCAAGATGGCCCCGCTCATGTGGATCATCGCGCTCGTCGTCTCCTGCGTGGCGTTCGTCCTGCTGGGACTGTTGCGGGGCGTGGGCGCGCTGGTGGGACTTTTCCTCAAAGTCGTCCTCTTCGCCGGATTCATGGTGGGATGCCGCGAGCTCGAGCGCACCGGCAGCTTCGACCTGGAGCACCTCTTCGCGGGATTCCGCCGGAACCTCGCGAGCCTGCTCATCGTCGGGGCCGTGACGCTCGCGTGCGCCTTCGCGATCGTCTTCATCACGATCGTCTTCATGGCGATCACGATCGGCATGCAGGTGCTGGTGCAGGATCCGAAGGATCTCTACACGGTGCTCATGGCCTCGGGCCTGTCGGCGCTGATGGGCCTGCTGCTGATGCTGGCGCTGTTGACACCGCTCGCGATGGCCTACTGGTTCGCCCCCGCGCTGATCGTCCTGAACGGACTCGGGGCGTTCGGCGCGATGAAGGCGAGCTTCATGGGCTGCCTGCGCAACTTCATCCCGTTCCTCGTCTACGGCGTGCTGATGACGCTGCTCGCTTGCGCGGCGGCGCTGCCGTTCTTCCTTGGATTCATCGTCTGGATTCCGCTCGCCATCGCATCGACCTACGCGGCGTATCGCGGGATCTTCACCGAGAAGGCCGCGGCCGCGCCGGTGGCGGCCACACCCTAGCGCGGGTCACTCGCCCGGATCGCGGCGGCGCTCGAGGACGACTCCGACCTTACGCACGTTGCGGATGTGGCCGAGCTTGGCCACCGAAAGGCGCACCCAGGGCGCGCGGAAATGCCCGGTGATGACCCCGCACACGTGCTCGGCGAGCGCCTCGAGGAGCTTGAAGCGACGCTCGGCGAGGTCGGCGGCGATGCGTTCGACCACTTCGCCGTAATGGACCGTGTCGTGGATGTTGTCGGTGCGCCCCACCTCGTTGCCGGGGATGCCGATCTCGATCTCCATCTCGAGCGTCTGCGGGCGTTGCTTCTCCCACTCGTAGATCCCCACCCAGGCGTCGACGCGGAATTCGCGGATGAAGATCGTATCCATGGGCGCGTATTGTAGAGTATGGCCATGACGGCCTTCCTCTATGCGCTCGGGGGATATCTCGCGGGATCGATCCCGTTCGCGGTGGTGGTGAGCCGCGCGCTCGGGCTGCCCGACCCGCGCACTTACGGCTCGGGGAACATCGGCGCGACCAATGTGCTGCGCTCCGGAAACCGCCTTGCCGCGCTGCTGACCCTGGTGGGCGACACAGCCAAGGGATGGGCGGCCGTGCTGGCGGCGCGCTCGTTCGACGCAAGCGACGAATTGCTCGCGGTGGTCGCCATTGCCGCCTTCCTGGGGCACGTTTTCCCGGTCTGGCTGCGCTTTCGCGGCGGCAAGGGGGTGGCGACCGCGGCCGGGGTCCTCATCGCGCTCGACTGGAGAGTCGGTTTGGCGGTGATCGTGGTGTGGCTTACGATCGCGGTCGTAAGCCGCTATTCTTCGCTTGCGGCGATCACGGCGGCGCTCTTCGCGCCGGCCGCCGCATGGTATTTCCTCGGCTCGGGGGCGTTGTTCGCCGCCGTGGCGGCGATGAGCGTCATCCTCATCGCGCGCCATCGCGACAACATCGCGAAGCTCGCGCGCGGCGAGGAGAGCAGGATTGGAGAAAAGAAGGGCGAGGCGCCGGGCGCTTCGTCCCATGAAAAGGTGATCAGCCCATGACCCACCCAGACGCCGACGACGATCTCGACTTCACGAGCGCGCCCGCGCAGCCCGTCCCGCCTCCCACCCCGGAGAGGGTCGCGAGCGCGCGCAAGGAAGCGAGCACCGGCAGCCCGCAGCTCGCCAAGACGGGCTTCTACGTCGCGATGGCGCGCCACGCCGGCGTGAAGGTCACCCCGCGAAACGGCGAGCGCTACTCGATCTTCATCATCGAGGACGACAAGGACCTGACCGCGCTGGTGGGCGAAGTGCTCGCCAAGGCCGGCTTCCTCACGCGCTTCGCGAAGAGCCGCGCCGAGATCAACGCCGAGTTCAACAAGCCGCCGCTTCCGGACCTGGTGCTGCTCGACGTGGCGCTTCCCGATGCCGACGGTTTCCAGATCCTCGAGCGCATTCGCGCCAACCAGAAGATCGCCAAGCTGCCGGTGATCATGATGACCGGCAAGTCGGAAGTGACCGACGTGGCGCGCGGCCTGGCGCTAGGAGCCGATGGCTACGTGACCAAACCGTTCAAGATCAGCGGGCTGGTGGCCGCGGTGAATACGGTGCTGGGCCTTAGCTGACCCTCTCCCCGGCCGCACCCTCACCCCGACCCTCTCCCAAGGGAGAGGGAGAACAGAGGAGAGGGGGAATCTCTGTGTGCGGCAACGCACATTCAGATGCCCCGCAAGAGCGTAGATTCGGAGCATGCTCCACGAATTCCTCGACGCGAATCGCACCGAACTGATCGACCGTTGCCGGACGAAGGTCTCGCAACGGCCCGCGCCACGGCCCACGCCCAAGGAGATGGAGCACGGAATCCCGCTCTTCCTGGGCCAGCTCATCGAGACGCTGCGCATCGAGCAAGGCCCGGAAGCGCGCGGCCGCCGCAGGACGGCGGGGCCCGGGGCGCGGGGGAATAGGCAGGGGAGCTCGGAGATCGCGAACTCCGCCTCGAAGCACGGCTCGGAGCTGCTTCGCCACGGCTTCACCGTCGACCAGGTGGTCTACGACTATGGCGATCTTTGCCAGGCCGTCACCGAGCTCGCGATCGAAAAGAACACGCCGGTTTCGACCGACGAATTCCAGTCCCTCAATCGCTGCCTCGACGACGCCATCGCCGACGCCGTCACCGAATTCGGCTGGCAGCGCGACCAGCTGATCTCCGAGATCGGCACGCGCGCGATGAGCGAGCGGCTGGGGTTCCTCGCCCACGAGCTGCGCAATTACCTGAACACGGCGATCCTCTCGTTCGCGGCGATCAAGGGAGGCAGCGTGGCGCTGAACGGCGCCACCTCGGCGGTGCTCGACCGCAGCCTCGTCGGCTTGCGCGACCTCATCGACCGCGCGCTGGCCGATGTGCGCCTCGCCGCCGGCGAGCCGCCGCAGATCGAGCGTATCCCGGTCGACCGGTTCATCGCCGAAGTGCAGGTCGCGGCGAGCCTCGAGGCGAAGGCCAAGGGATGCAAGTTCACCGTATTTCCCGTCGAGACCGGAATGGCGGTGCACGGCGACCGTCCCATGCTCTATTCGGCCGTGTCGAACCTGTTGCAGAACGCCTTCAAATTCACGCGCGCGCACGGCCACGTATCGCTCAAGGCGTACCGGGCGGGCGACCGGGTGCTCATCGACATCGAGGACCAGTGCGGCGGGCTACCCGCGGGAAAGGCCGAAGCGATGTTCCTTCCGTTCGAGCAGCACGGCACGGATCGCAGCGGCCTGGGCCTCGGGCTTTCGATCGCGCGTCGCGCCATCGATGCGAGCGGCGGAAAGCTCGGCGTGCGCGACATCCCGGGCACGGGTTGCGTGTTCACGATCGAGCTCCCGCTCGAGAACTCGTAGCGGACCCTCTCCCCGGCCCTCTCCCAAGGGAGAGGGAGATCACCGTCGCGGGGGAAAACGCAGCCAGGTCGCGGCCACAAGAATGCCGAACGCGACGTAGATCGTCGTGAACACCCACGCGGGCCAATCCCAGTACATCCACGCGTGGATCCAGCGCTGAATGAAGCCCTGGTCGGAAACTTCGCCGCGCAGCGCATCCTCCCAGATCGTCAACGGGCACATATAGCCGAAGATCGCTTCGCACACGACGAAGGCGATGGCGGCAAGGTGCAGGCCGCGGAACCAGGGATTGAACGCGAAGGGCATCCCCAGCGCGATGCCCACCCAGGTCGCGATCAGCCCGCCGGTGACGAAGACAACGAAGGCTGCGTGGACGATGAGGACGGCGTCGGCGAGCACGACATGACTCCCCCTTATGGATTGCGCCGCACCGCAGTATAGTGCAACCGTTCGCACACCCAGGGGAGAGCAGCCATGGAAGCTGTCGGAGTCGGACGCAGGGCGGTCGCAGTGATCATCGACGCAATCCCGTTGTTCATCGTCGGCTACCTCATCGCGGCCGTCACGGGCCAGACGACGCCGGACGGATTCAACTTGCAGGGCGCTCCGGCCTTCCTCTGGATCGGCATCGTGCTCGCCTACTACATCGTGATGGAGGCGCTTTGGGGTGCGACGCTCGGCAAGCGCGCGATGAACCTCAAGGTGGTGAAGGAGAGCGGCGAGCCCGTCGACTGGCAGGCATCGATCGTGCGCAACATCATGCGCATCGTCGACTTCATCGTCTTCTACCTGATCGCGGCGATCGCCGTCTGGGTCTCGAAGAGCCGGCAGCGATTGGGCGACATGGCGGCGCACACCCTCGTGGTCAAGGCGCGCGTCTGCATACCGTTCCTGATGGCGCTCGCGTGCGGGGGTTTCTACGCGACCGAAAGCGTGGCCGCCGCGCCGCGCTACTCCGACCTGGTGCTGTCCGATGCAAAGGGTGGACCGCCGAAGAGCACGTTCAACCCCACGACCGCGAAAATCTTCCTGCACGGCAAACTGGTCGACGTGCCGAACGGGTCCAAGGTGAAGGCCGACTGGATCGCGGTGAAGACCAAGGTCGCGCCGCCGAATTACAAGATCGACAGCGTCGAGCTGAAAGTGGGCCTACTCATAAACCAGGTGGACTTCAACATGAGCAAGCCCACCGCCGGCTGGCCCGAGGGCGATTACAAGGTCGCGCTCTTCATCGACGACAAGCCGGCCGGGGAGGTCAAGTTCCAGGTCGTCAAATGACGCGCGGCATCAGAACATCCGGCCGCGCTTCCTGACTCCGGCCAACAGTGCCGGTGCGGGCCACCGCATCGCCGGCGCGCTCGAGCGCGGATCACGACGCTTCGTGTCGGAGCTCTCCTACCCGGGCCATCGCGATTCGGTACGGGTGACGCGCTTCGATTCGCTCCACGTAGGCGCAGATATTCACGTACGGCGCGAGGTCGTACTCGAGAAATTTCCGCATGGTGGTGAAGGGAAAGAGCATCATCACGTCCGCCGCGGTGAGATCCGGCCCCGCGAAGTAAGTGCGACCGGCGAGATCCGCGTCGACGAACGCGAGCATCTGCTTCATGCGATCGAGGATGCGCGTTCTCACCGGGCTTGCGCTCGCCTCCGGGATGCGCGAGAGCACCAGCGCGATCAGCATGAGCGACATCAAGCTGCCTTCGGCGAAGTGCATCCAGTAGAGGTAGCGCGCGTATTCGGGCGCTTCGGGCGGCACCGCCAGGCGACCACCGCCGTAACGCTGGACGACGTATTCGACGATCGCGCCCGATTCGGCGAGCACCATGTCGCCGTCGCGGATCACCGGGGCCTTGCCGATCGCGTGCAGCGCCTTCATCGGAGCCGGCGCCGCGCCGCCCGGCTCGCGCGGGAACACTTCCAGCTTGTATTCGAGCCCCAGCTCCTCCATGAGCCAGACGATGCGCTCGGAGCGGGAGGTGGAGAGGTGGTAGACGGTAATCAGTTTGCATGCCTCCCCGATTTGATCCAGCATGCCATTCTACTGTCAGCTTCGACGGAGATCTTCATGCGTAACGTGACACGTATCGCGACAGCCATAGCCCTCCTCGTTTGCGGGTACGCAGCGGCGGCGCCGATAACGAAGGACGAATACAAGGCCGGCAAGGCGCGCGTCGCCGCCGAGTACCAGGCCGAGCGCCAGAAGTGCGGCGCGCACATCAGCGACGCGACCGACCTTTGCGTCGCGCGGGCCCGCGGTGCGCGCAAGGTCGCGACGGCCGAGCTGGAGGCGTCGTACAAGCCCAGCCCGCGCGCCTACTACGCCGCCGCCGTCGCGCGCGCGGAGGCCGCCTACGCGATCGCGAAGGAAGAGTGCAACGACAAGAAGGGCATCGCCCGAAAAACCTGCGAGAAGGACGCGAAGGCCGCCTTCGAGCGCACGAAGGCGGACGCGAGGGCGGCCGCGAAGACCTAGTCCCCTTGCTTCATGCTGTAAAGTCCCCATATCACTAGAGCAGCTTCCGCTGCCGACTCCCGGAGATGGCGCCATGAAGACCCCGATCCTGCTGCTAGCCGCCGCGCTCACCCTTGGGCTCGCCAGCGTCGACGTGGATGCCAAGCGCTTCGGCGGGGGAGGCAACCTCGGCAAGCAGCGCTCGACCCCGGCGATGAAGGAAGCGCCGAAGGCCGCCCCCGGGGCGCCCGCGGATGCCGCGAAGGCCGCTCCCGCCGCGCCCGCCACACCTGCCCCGCAACCCAGTTTCATGAGCCGCTGGGGCGGAATGATCGCCGGACTCGGCATCGGAGCGTTGCTGGGCTCGATGTTCAGCGGCAACCTGGGCGGCGGGCTGGGAATCCTGCTGGGGCTCCTCGTCCTCGGTGGCATCGCCTTCATGGTGATGCGCCTGCTCGCTTCTCGCGGCAAGCCGGAGACCAAGCCCGTGGCGTTCGCGGGCATCGGCCAGAACGTTCCCGACCGGCCAAATCTGGAGCTGGCGAGCAATACGATCGCCGCGGCGGAGCCTGTGCGCGCCGCACCCAGCGTGCCCGCGGATTTCCCCGCCGAAGGGTTCCTGCGCCAGGCGAAGATGGCGTTCATCCGCTTGCAGGCCGCCAACGACACGAAGGACCTCGACGACATCCGCGACTACACGACGCCCGAGATGTACGCGGAGATCTCGATGCAGATCGAGGAGAGCGGCGATGCGGCCCAGAAGACCGAGGTCATCAACGTGCACCCGACGCTGCTGGAAGTGGTGAGCGAAGGCGGCTACGAGATCGCCAGTGTGCGGTTCGCGGGCTTGATCCGCGAGACCGTGGACGGCAATCCCCAGCCGTTCGACGAGGTGTGGCACGTGCGCAAGAAGATCGGCGACAAGAGCTCGACATGGCTCATCGCCGGCATCCAGCAGTTCCCGCAGGAAGCCGCCGCCGCCTAGCGGTCGAGCGGGCTCACCACGCCGCGCCCGCCGCGATTGAGGACGTGGGTGTAGATCATCGTCGTGCTCACGTCCTTGTGGCCGAGCAGCTCCTGCACCGTGCGGATGTCGTAGCCCGCTTCCATGAGGTGGGTGGCGAAGGAGTGGCGCAGGGTGTGGGTCGATGCGGGCTTCGCGATTCCCGCCGCCAGCGTCGCGCGCGAAATGGCGCGCTGGAGGCCCTGCTCGTAGATGTGTTGCCGGCGACGAATTCCCGTGCGCGGATCCACGGAGAGCTCGGTGGCCGGAAAAACCCACTGCCAACCCCATAGTTTTCCGGCGTTCGGATTCTTGCGCCCGTACGCGTGCGGCAGCTCGACGCCAGCCACGCCGCGAGCCCGGTCCTCTAGGAACCATTCGCGGACGCGCACGAGATGATCGCGAAGCGGCCCCACCAGCGCCTCGGGCAGGACCGTCACACGATCGCGCCCGCCTTTGCCGTGGCGCACCACGACCTCGCGCTGCTCGAGATCCATGTCCTTCACTCGCAGGCGCACGCCTTCCATGAGGCGCATGCCGGTTCCGTAAAGGAGGCGCGCGATGAGGCCGTTGGTGCCTTCGACGTGCGCAAGTAGCGCCCGAACCTCGGCACGCGTGAGCACCGTCGGCAGCCGCCGCGGCTTCTTGGCCTTGTGCACCGCATCGAGCCACGGCAGCTCGATTTGCAGCACTTCCTTGTAGAGGAACAGGATCGCCGAGAGCGCCTGGTTCTGCGTGGAGGCGGCGACGTTTCGCTCCGAAGCCAGGGACGAGAGGAACGCCGTTACCTCGGGCGCTCCCATGTCGCCGGGATGCCGCATGCCGTTGAAGGCGATGAAGCGCTTGATCCAGTGCCCATACGTGCGCTCGGTGCGGATGCTGTAGTGCCGCATCCGGATGCGGTCGCGCAGTTGCTGGAGGAGGCGGGGCGAGGATTGGAGGAGAACGGGATCCATGAGCGTTTCCTCGACCAACGCCCGCGCGACGGGGTCGTTGACCCGCGCTCGGGTCCTACCTTTGCGGGTGGGTTGCCATTGGGACGGGGAGGGGGAGAATTTGACCAGACGCATTTGCGGGTTCTTTTAGCCGCCGGAAAACCGCAATAGAACTGGTCGATCAAATACTTCAAGCATTCAAAGCTGTTTTTTGACAGACATGAGTTCTACAATTACGTCATTCTTTCAACCCATATCTTGTTAGGTGTCTCCAGGATCGGAACACTGTTTGCGCCCATGAGTCTCAGCGACGCTGACGCCAATCTCTACCGGCTGTATGCCGTGGGAAGACTTAGCTACGAGGACGCGCTACGTCAGGCTCAATCGGTCGTTGAGCTCCGGCGCGCGCTTTTACAGTTCGACCAGAACGCCCGATGGAGGGGTAAAGACGGCGAGTTGCCGACCGTACGCCCTAGTCCCGATAAGCCGCGACCTCCGAGTCAGGATCGCGGCGAGGACGAGCCACAGGAATGAGCGTGCACGCCGAAGGAGAGGCCATGGAGACACCTAACAACGCGTTCGAGCGGACCGGAATCTTGACCCGCTAAAGTAGACACCTTGGGCTAACAACCAGAGGTGTTCAATGCCAGCCCGAAAGGGACCGAAGAAGGTCAATCAATACTCGC
>JBGOST010000055.1:0-8635 GCA_041476125.1 Usitatibacter sp.
CGATCTCGAGCCCGCCGCCCACGCAGATGCCGTGGATCTGCGCCACCACCGGGTGCCGGCAGCCCGCGATCGACTCGATCGTCTTGCGCATGGTATTGCCGTAGGAGCGCGCCTGCTCGACGTTGGAGCGCTCGGTCGCGAATTCGGCGATGTCGTTGCCGGGCGCGAAAGCCTTCGTCCCCGCGCCGCGGATCACGATGCAGCGCACCGTCTCGTCTTTCGAGAGCGCGTCGAAGGCCTCGCCCAGGCGCTGCCACATGGAGCGGGTGAGGGCGTTCAGCTTCCCGGGGCGGTTCAGGACGACGGTCGCGATCGCGCCTTCCCGCAGGACCAGTATGCTTTCTTCCATCGCGCCGGGTTCGCTCAGGTGGCGCCCATCCCGCGCGCCACGTCGGCGATCGCGCCATCGATCGAGGACTGCGCCACGCCGGGGCCGTCGACGATGACGGCAAGGCCCGCGCGGCGCTTCTCGCGCAGCTCCTCGAGCGAGATCGCGAAGGAGCGGTTCTTCTCCAGGTCCTTGAACACGCACGTGCCCTGCACCTGGGAGAGCCAGTTGAGGCGGCAGCGGCGCCGCACGCCGTCCGCCTCGGTGAATTCGACCCAGGTGCCGCGCACGAATCCCTCCTCCGTCATCGCGCCGCTGGAAACGTGCATCGTGGCGGTGTAGTCCTCGGGCAGCAGCGGCGCGGCGGCGGCGGCCTTGCGCAGCGCCGCGTCGTGGGCGGCCGCGGCGGGGCGGCTCACGATCGCGTCGAGCAGCTCCTTCAACTCCTCGGTGAAGGCGAGCGCCTCGCTCTCGGGGATCTCAGCGCGCTTGAATCCGAGCTTCATGCGAAAGAGCACCGAAGGCAGCAGCGATGCGAGCCGCGCACGGTCCTCCTTCGAGGAGTGCGGCGTGAGGACCCACAGCGTATCGTCGAGCACTTCGATGTCGGCCTTCCAGTCCGCGCCCTGGTCCGCGCCATGCTCGAAGTCGAAGAGCAGCACGTCGCGCCAGCTGCGGTAGAGAAACGAGGCGCACTCCTGCGGATAGTGCCCTCCCTCGAGCCGGTGCGCGATCGCGAGCGTGGACTCGCGCACGGCCGTCAGGCGCTTCTCGTTGTCGCGGATCGCCTGGACCTGCTCGTCGCGATCGATGGCGGTTTCGCGATGGCGCTCCAGCGCGTGCGCCAGGCGCTCGTGCGTCCTGCGGAAGGCCTTGGCGTCGTCGCCATGGGTCTGCGCGAGCTTTCCGACCTCGCCCGCGATCCACGCGTCGGGCGCTCGCCCGTCGACGAGGATCGCCTCGTCCGCCGCACCCAGCTCCGCGATCACGTCGATCAGCTTGCGAATCGGATGCTCGCGATCGGCGAAGAACGTGCGGTCCTGCATCACCGCCTTGAAGACGGGAAGCTGCAGGCGTCCTACCTGCGCCTTGGTCGCATCGGAGAGCCGCGCGTCGACGAAGAGGCGGTCGAAGAGCGCCGCAACGAGGTCGGCTACCACCGCGTCGGCGGGCGTGAGCGCCTCGCGCATCTCTCCCTTGGCGCGCCGCACCGCCGCGGATCCGGTGCGCTCGGCGATGGGTGTGGCGATATCGAATACCTCTCCCGGCGCCGCCTCCTCGATCGGCCCCGGCGGTGCGGCTTGCGCCGGCGCCGCCGCGAGGCGCGACTCGAGGGCGTGCAGCGCCTCGATCAGCTCGGGCCGAATCTGAATCGTGACCATTCCTTGCGCCGCAGGCGCCGGCGGCGGGGCGATGGGCGCCGGAGCCGGGTGCTCCGCGGCGGCGAAAAGGCGCTCGAGCATTCCCGCGGGCGAGCTCGCCGGGATTTCCCTCTGGGCCGCTCGCGACGCGCCCCCGGCTGGCGCACTCGGCTGCGCGATCGCCGCGGCTGCGGCTGCGGCGGCGGCCGGCGCCGGTTTCTGGACCGGCGCCCCGTAGGTTCGCTTGAAGTCGGGGAGGATGCCGCGGTTCCTCAGGCGCAGGTTGACCGCGTGGTAGATCTCGCCCACGACGCCGAGCAGGACGGGCTCGAACGCGGAAAGCGCGGCGAAGCGGCTCGCGGCGTCGCTTTCCGATTTCTCGATCGCGGCTAGCAACCCGCGCGCGAGAATCCTCGGGTAGGCGGGATTCTCCTCGTCGGTCAGCGCGTCGCGCCCCATCACCGCGGCGAGCCTTTGCGTGAGCACGAAGAGCTCGTCTCCGAGCTGGTCCTTGAGGCGCTTGGTCGCATTGCCGAGCGCGATCCCCTTCTGCACCTCGTCGTCGGCGACGAGCGAGAGGGAATCGACGGAGAAAGCCGTCGTGGCGCCGAACGCACTCTCGCCCGGGCGCACCTTCGCGTCGAAACGTTCCGCGACTTCCTTCGCCACTTGCGAAGGCAGGGTGGGGCGCGCGCCCTTGAGCAGCTCGAGCGCGCCGCGCAGGGGCTTCCACTTGGACCTCTCGGTGGTGAGCGCCAGTTGCTGCTCGAGGAGCTCGATCACCTCGGGCAGCCGCGCGTCGATCGCCTCGGCGAAGGGGCGCGCGAGCCCCTCGCGGACCTCTGCGAGTACGGCGGTGTCACCGGCGGTTATGGACGGCGCATTCATGGGGCTCGCGGTCGCGAGGACCGTCCACGTAGTGTAGCCATAATATAATCGACGTGTCCCCAGGATCATTCGTGTCCGCCGCCTCTCCCGCCGCCAACAGTTTCCGCAACGACGCCACCGTCATCTCGCTGGTGGGCTTCGCGCATGGCACGTCGCACTTCTTCCACTTCGTGCTGCCGACGCTCTTTCCGTGGCTGATGCGCGAATTCGACCTCACGTTCACCCAGGTCGGCGCGGCGATGACGACCTTCTTCGTGGTGTCGGGAGTCGGCCAGGCGCTCGCGGGCTTCGTCGTCGATCGCCTCGGGGGGCTGCGCGTTCTGTGCGGGGGCATTGCGCTGCTCTCGCTCGCCGTGCTCGGCTACGCCTCAGCGCAAAGCTACGAGATGCTGCTGGCCGCCGCGGCGCTCGCCGGGCTCGGCAACAGCGTCTTCCACCCGGCGGATTTCACGCTCCTCAACCGGCGTGTGTCGATTTCGCGGCTCGGCCATGCGTTCTCGGTGCACGGGCTTTCGGGCAGCCTCGGCTGGGCCGCGGCGCCGGTGTTCGTGATCGCGATCGCCGAGAGCCTGGGATGGAGGGTGGCTTGCGTCGGCGCCTCGATCGTGGGCTTCCTCGCGCTCGCTTTTCTTTTCGCCAACCGTCGCGTGCTCGAGGCTGCCGAAAGGGTCCTGCCGCAGGAGCCGTCGCGCAGGCGCGGCGGCTCGTTCGCCTTCCTCGGGGCGGGCGTGGTGTGGATGTGCTTCCTCTTCTTCATGCTGACCGTGATGGCTTTCGGCGCGCTGCAGAATTTCCTCCCGGCGATCCTGGAGCGCACCTATGGAGTCACGCTCGCCTTCGCCGCCACCGCGCTCACGACGTACCTGCTCGGAAGCGCGGCGGGTGTGGCGGCGGGCGGGTTCTTCGCCACGCAGGGCGTGCACCAGGACCGGCTGGTGGCGCTGTCGCTGTTCAGCGCGGCGCTATGCGCGGTGGCACTCGCCACGGCGGCGGTGCCCGCGTGGAGTGTCGTGGCGCTCATGGGACTCATGGGATTCGGCGTGGGCTTCTCCGGCCCGTCGCGCGACATGCTCGTGCGGCGCGCGGCGACGAGCACCTTCGGGACCGGCGCATTCGGCCGCGTGTACGGTTTCGTCTACTCCGGCATCGATACCGGGCTCGCGCTGGCGCCGCTCATTTTCGGCTACTTCATGGACCGGGGCCGCTACACGAACGTGCTATGGGGCGTGGCGTTGCTGCAGACCTTGGCCATCAGCGCCGCGCTCACCGTCGGCACGCAATCGCGCCATCAGAACGCGAGCCGCCCGGCGTAGCCGGTGAGCTCGAGGTAGCCGCGCCCGCGCGGGCGTTGCGCCTCTTCCACGCGCACCGCGCCTTCCCAGTAGAGAGTGCCGGTGCTCGAGCGCGCGTCGAGCTCCTGGTCGTCCAGGAGAGGCTCGATGCGAAACGATCGTCCTCCCGCCTCGATGTCCATCGCCACGGGGTAGACCGTGCCGGTGCGCGGCGACTTCCAGGTGCGGCGCGGCGCGAAGCGCACCGCGCCCGGCCCGAACGTCACGGGGGCGGCGCCGCGCTCGCGATAAGTGCCGTTGGCCCAGAGGGGCGTGCCGTCGCGCGCGCGGATGCGAAACGCCATCAATGCCGAGCCGTCGTCGAGGTTCGCGCCGAGCCAGTCCCAGCCCACGGCGTCGGCAGCGAGGATCTCGCTCGACCACTCGTGGTCGAGCCATGCGCTGCCGCCCGCGTCGAGCGTTTCGCCGGCGGACTTGATGCGGCCCGAGACGCGCAAGTGCGGCTCGCTGTAGTAGTAGCTCGCCTGGCCGATCGCCGCCCCCTTGCGGCTGAAGCCGCGATCGCCCTGCAGCAATACGTGCTGTGTCGGTGTCAGCGTGAGGTCGAGCGAGAAGCCATCGGCATCTATGCGCGTTCGATAACTTGCGAAAACCTTTACATCGTTCGCTCCCTCTCCCTTGGGAGAGGGTTGGGGAGAGGGTAGGCGCTCTAACACCCAGTCGTCGATGCGAACGTTCGTATCCGCGATCCCGGCCTCCACCAGGCCCTCCAGCGCGCGCGCGGAGCGCTGGTCGTGCAGGAGGCGCTCCCTCCGCGGATCGGCAAGTGCCGCGTGCGCGAACAGCAATTGCTTGGGGCTGAAGCGGCCCGGGTTCGCGTCGGCGTCCCTGTTGCGCAGCCGGAAGAACGTCACCTGGAATCCCATCGGCCCGCGTTTCGTCTCGAGCTGCCCGGTCACGTACCACCACTCGATGCGATGCTCGGGATGCGATCCCGCGTCACGCGGAAACGTGAGCGCCTTGCCGGCGGTCACGGCGGGAAAGTCGGAAGCGTGAGCCGCGAAGGACGCGAGGAGAACGACACAGGCCCATGGGCTTCTCACGCGTCATCCTTCACGGCGAGCACGGCCTCGTTGCGCACTGCGAACGAGGCGCTCACGCGCGCGCCGATGGCGCACAGGGCGATGATCGCGGCGAGGAGCGCCGCCAGGGCGCCGAGCGGCCAGTGCACTTCGAGGCTCCAGTGGAACGATTGCCGGTTCACGACGTACACCAGCACGAGGCTGATGGCCGCGCCGGAGGCGAGCCCGATGAAGGCGCCGAGCGCTCCGGTCGCCGCTCCTTCGAAAGCGAGGATGCGCAGCACCTCGCGCCGCGTGAGCCCGAGGAAGCGCAGCACGCCGAACTCGCGCCGCCGCGACCACGCGAGCGCGGCGAAGCTGCTCGTCACCCCCGCAAGCCCGATGGCGATCGCGATGGCCTCCAGGGCGTAGGTGACGGCGAAGCTGCGGTCGAAGATCTCGAGCGAGCGGCGCAGGAGGTCGCCCGCGTCCTCGAAGACGATCCCGCGGGCGTTCGGCAGCGCCGCGCGAATGGCGGCCGCGGCGCGCTTCGAATCCGCGCCCGGCGCCAGGTGCAGGGCAAGGTCGTTGGCGCGGGTGTCGCCGGTGAGCTTGCGGTAGTCCTCGGTGGCGATCATCACCGCACCCCAGGTGCGCGCGTAATCGCGAATCACGCCCGCCACGCGCAGCGGCGTGGCATGCCCGCCGAGCGGCGCCACGATGCGATCGCCGGTCTTCCAGCCGAGGAGATCGCGCGCCGCTTCCGAAATCCAGACGCGAACTTCGCCGTCGCCCGGCGGCATGCCGCGCGGCTCGGCCTGGAAACCCTCGAGGATTCGCGCGTCGAGAGGGCGCGCGATGAGCGAGACCGGGGGCCCCGAGGCTTGCACCGCGAGACGGTCGAAGCGCAAGGGCTCGCTGCGCGCCACCTCGGGAAGGGCGGCGACGCGTTCCTGCTCCTCGGCGGTGAAAAAGGCGCTGTCGCCGCCGGCGGAGGCGCGCACGTACAGGTCCGCGCCGATGACGCCGCGCAGCCAATCCTCCACCGAGACGCGGAACGAGAAGACCATGATCGCCATCGCGACGCAAAGCGAGGCGCTCACGACGATCCCCGCCACGCTCGCGGCGAGGTGGCCGGGAAGGTGGCGCACCTGAGCGAGTGCCAGCGTGGCGAGCGGCGCCTGGGATGGCGCGATGCGCGCGAGGAGGGCGCGGCAAAGCGGGCCTACGGCGAGGACCGACGCGCAGAGCCAGGCGGCGATGGTCCCGTAACCTCCGATGGGAAGGCCGGCGATCGGCGGCAGGAGGAGCAGCGGAAATCCCCCGACGACGAGGCAGGCCGCGATCCATGCCGCGCTACGCGATACGGCCGGCAGGTCGATGGCGCGGTCGCGCAGGGCGTCGGCGATCTCGATGCGTCCCACGGCACGCGCGACCCACAGTGCGCCGCCCACCGACATCGCGATACCCAGGGCCGCCACCATCGCGAGCGCCGGGATGTCCGCAACGAACGCGACCCCGAGCCCGCCGAAGAAACCCGCGCCGAAATCGGCGCCCGCGCCGCGCAGCAGCGCCATGCTCGAGGCTACACCCAGCGCCGTTCCCAGCGCCGCGCCGATGGCGCCGATCAACGCGCCCTCCAGCGCCAGCATCAGCGCCAGCTCGCGCCGCGTGACGCCGAGCGCGCGCAGCAGCGCGAATTCCTGTCGCCGCCGCGCCGCCTGCAGTGCCAGCGTGGAAAAGACCAGGAAAGCGCCGGTGGCGAGCGCGACCAGGGCGAGCGCCTCGAGATTCACGCGGTAGGCGAGGGTGATCGCCGCGGCGCGCCCGGAGACCGACCCCGAATCGGAAGCGACCACGCCGGGCGGAAGGCTCGCGGCGAGGTCCGCGCGAAAGCGCTGCGCGTCCACGCCTGGCCGCAAGCGCAAGTCGATCCGCGAGATGAGGCCCACGCGCGCGAAGTGCTGCTGCGCGGCGGCGATGTCCATGACCGCAATCTCGCCGCCGGCCTGCATGCCCGCGAGGATTCCCGCGACGCGAAAGGCGATCTCCCTGCTGCCGGCCACGAGGTCCACGCTGTCGCCGGCGCGCGCCTTGAGCCGCGCCGCCGCCGCGGGCGTGAGCCACACGTGGTTCGCGTCGAGAAGCGCCGTGGCTTCTCCCGCGCCGGTCATCGCGGCATCCGCGATGAACGCCGGCTGCAGCCGGACCGCTCGCATCGGGTCGATCCCCAGGACGCGCAGCGTGCCGCCGCTCGCGAGCGCGGCCTCGATCTCGACGATGGGACTCGCGGCGGCGACTTCGGGACGCCGCGCGATGGCGATGAAGAGCGAATCGTCGAAGCCGCTTCGCGGCCCGCGGATTTCCACGTCTGCCACGCCGGCAAGCGCGCGGGCGCCGCGGTCGATCTCGGCGAGCGCGGAGTTGTGCACGGTGTGTACCGCCCCCGCGAGCGCCACCCCGAGCGCGATGCACGAGACGGTGAGTACCAGGCGCAGTCGATTCGCGACGAGCGCGCCGCGGGCCAGCAATGCGAGTGCGTGCCTCATGCGGTTTGCGGATGCAGGCGGCCGCCCTTGAGGACCAGGACGCGGTCGGCGGCGCCGGCGGCGATGCGCGAATGCGTGACCATCAGCGCGGCGGCGCCGGCTCGCCTCACCGCATCTCCCAGGCACCCGAGCACCGCGCGGGCGCTGGTTTCGTCCAGGTTTCCGGTCGGCTCGTCGGCGAGCACCAGGCCCGGCGAATGCACCAGCGCCCTCGCGATAGCGGCGCGCTGCATCTCGCCTCCCGAGAGCGAGCCGGGCTGGCGCTGCGCGAGGTCGCCGAGCCCGACGGAGTCGAGGGCCGCTTGCGCGCGTGTGGTGCGCTCGGCGCGGCCCACCCCGAGGAGGGCGAGCGGCAGCGCGACGTTCTCACGCACGTCGAGATAGGGCAGGAGGTGAAAGGCCTGGAAGACGAACCCTACGTGGCGGCGGCGCCAGAGGGCGAGCGAGTCGTCGTCGCCGTAATCGAGCGGCTTCGCGTCGAGGCGAACCTCGCCCGCGTCGGGTCGATCGAGCCCCGCGACGATGTTGAGCAGCGTCGACTTGCCCGAGCCCGACTCCCCGGCGATGGCGACCCATTCGCCGTGCGCAACCTGGAGGTCGATGGCGTCGAGGAGGGGCGCACCGGGTGAAAAGGACTTCGCGAGCCCGCGGACTTCGAGCACTGCGGCCGGCTCAGAGCCAGGCGAAGATGCCGAGGACGGCTCCGCCGAAGGCGCTCAACGCCGCCCCGTAGAGGAGCCAGCGCTTCTGGGTAAGGACGGTGATCGAGGCGAGCGCGATGGCGATCTGCAGAAGCGTCATGGAGATTGCGAGGAAATGGTGCGGATGCAGCGCGTTCTCGCTCTTCTCGTTCCAGGCCTTGTACGCCGCCTCGTGCTTGCGCGCGTCCTTCTCGATGTCCTTCTTCTCGGCCGCGTAGCGCTTCGCCTCCGACTTGTAGAACTCGACCGTCTTCGGGTCGGCGGAGATCGCCGCGGCGATCTCGGCGATGTTCTGCTTCATGCTTTTCGCCTGGTAGAAGTTCCACTGGTCGGAAGCTTCCGCACGCTCGAGCACGGCCTCGTTCTTGAAGATGATCGCCTTGTTCTGCGTGTCGCCGCCGAAGAAGCTGACGATCGCGCCGACGGTGGCGAGGATGGCGGTGAAGATGGCGACC
>JBGOST010000056.1:0-8622 GCA_041476125.1 Usitatibacter sp.
AAAAACACTAATTATCAGCGCCTTAGGAGCTCCACCCGGGAACCATGGATACGATCGTCAAGCTTCAGCCCAGCGCCAGGACGCCTGCCCCGGATTTCCTGCCGTTGCGCTCGCGGGCGCTCGAGCTCTACGCGCTTCCCTTCAACGATCTGCTGTTCCAGGCGCATACGATCCACCGCGAAAATTTCGGCGCGAATCGCGTGCAACGCTCGACGTTGCTGTCGGTGAAGACCGGAGGATGTCCCGAAGACTGCGGCTATTGCCCGCAGGCGGCACGCTATCACACGGGCGTCGAGAACCAGGATCTGCTGGCGTTGGAAGAGGTGCTCGCCGCCGCGCGCGCCGCCAAGGACCACGGCGCCTCCCGCTTCTGCATGGGAGCGGCATGGCGCGGGCCCAAGGCGCGCGACCTACTGCCGGTGCTCGACATGGTGCGCGAAGTCAAGGCGCTCGGGCTCGAGACCTGCTGCACGCTCGGCATGCTCAAGGACGGACAGGCCGAGCAACTGCGCGATGCGGGACTCGACTACTACAACCACAACCTCGACACCGCGCCCGACTTCTACGCGAACATCATCTCGACGCGCGACTACGCGGACCGGCTCGACACGCTCGAGCGCGTGCGCGGCGCCGGGCTCAAGGTCTGCTGCGGGGGAATCGTCGGCCTGGGCGAAACGCGCGAGGCCCGCGCCGGGCTTCTCGCGCAGCTGGCGAGCCTCGACCCGCAGCCCGAATCGGTTCCGATCAACGACCTGGTGCAGGTCGAGGGCACCCCGCTCGCGGGGACCGAAAAGCTGCCGTGGGTCGAGTTCGTGCGCACCATCGCGATCGCCCGCATCCTCATGCCCGCGAGTGTCGTGCGTCTTTCGGCCGGACGCGCCGCGATGAGCGACGCGGTGCAGGCCCTGTGCTTCTTCGCCGGCGCCAACTCGATCTTCTACGGCGACAAGCTCCTTACCACGGGCAACCCCGAGACCGAGCGCGACGACGCGCTCTTCGCCGCGCTCGGCCTCGAACCGGCGTAACGCCGTGGTCGTGACGCGGTGAGCGAGCGGCTGCGACGGCTGGCCACGGGTCTCGCCGACCTCGACCAGCAGCGCCTGCTGCGCCGGCGCCGCGTGCTCGACAGCGCCCAGGGCGCGCAGGTGCGCGAGGGCGATCGCGACCTCGTGAATTTCTCCAGCAACGACTATCTCGGCCTCGCCAATCATCCGCGCCTGCGCGAAGCCGCCCACCGCGCGATCGACGAGTTCGGCGTGGGCAGCGGAGCCTCCCCGCTCGTCTCCGGGCATCTGCGGGTGCATGCGCGCGCGGAGCAACGCTTCGCCGAATTCACCGGACTGCCGCGCGCGCTCCTTTTCGGCAGCGGCTACGCGGCCAACCTGGGAATCCTCGCCGCCTTCGGCGGGCGCGACGCGGCGATCTTCTCCGACGAGCTGAACCACGCCTGCCTCATCGATGGCGCGCGGCTTTCGCGCGGTTCCATTCACCGCTACCCGCACGGCGACCTCGCGGTGCTCGCCACCGCGCTCGCGGAATCGAGCGCCGCGGTTCGCATCGTCGCGACCGACGCCGTCTTCAGCATGGATGGCGATATCGCCCCGGTGCCGGGTTTGCTCGAGCTCTGCGATCGCCATGATGCGTGGCTCGTCCTCGACGACGCGCACGGCATGGGCGTGCTCGGAGCGACCGGGCGCGGGACGCTCGAGCATTTCACGTTGCGCTCGCCGCGCATCATCTACATGGCGACCCTCGGCAAGGCCCTCGGCGGATATGGCGCGTTCGTAGCCGGGGAATCGAGTGTCGTCGAATGGCTGGTGCAGCGCGCGCGCACCTACATCTATTCGACCGGGCTGCCTCCCATGGCGGCCGCCGCGGCGATCGCGGCCCTCGATCTCGTCGAGGGCGAGCCGTCGCTCGTCGCCACGCTGCGGGGCCACATCGGCCGATATACCGCTGCGCTCGCGCGCGCGGGAGTGAAGGCGAGCCCATCGCCCACCGCGATCCAGCCCATCGTCGTGGGCTCCGCCGAGCGCGCGCTGGAAGGCGCGGCGCGCCTGCAGGAGCACGGTTTCCTGGTGCCCGCCATCCGTCCGCCCACCGTGCCCGACGGCACCTCGCGCTTGCGCGTCTCGCTGAGCGCGGCGCACTCCGATGCGCAGATCGACGGGCTCGTCGCCGCACTCGCGCGGTGCCTGCGCTCGTGAAGGACTACGAGGCTCCGGACAAGCGCGTGGCGCGCCGCTCGTTCGAGCGCGCCGCCCCGAGCTACGATGCCGCGGCGATCCTGCACCGGGAGATCGGCAAGCGCCTCCTCGAGCACCTCGACCCGATGCGCATCGGGCCCGCGCGGATCCTGGACCTGGGGTGCGGCACGGGCGCGTCGTTCGATTCGCTGGCGAAACGCTTTCCGCGCGCCGAGCTGGTGGGGCTCGATCTCGCGCACGCCATGCTCAGGGAAGCGCGCCGTCGAACCTCGTGGTGGCGTCGCGCGCTGCGCTCGCAATCGCCGCGGCTGGTATGCGCGGATGCCGAGCGACTCCCGCTCGCCGCGGGATCCATCGATTTCATCTTCTCCAACCTCGCGCTGCAGTGGTGCCGCGCCGAGGCGCTTTTCGCGGAAGCGGCGCGCGCGCTTTCCACCGGGGGGCTGTTTCTCTTCGCGAGCTTCGGGCCCGACACCCTGAAGGAGCTGCGCGCCGCGTTCGCCGCGGCCGACGGCGCGCGCCACGTGCATGCGTTCCCCGACATGCACGACCTGGGCGATGCGCTGGTGCACGCGGGCTTCGCCGATCCGGTGATGGAGATGGAAGTGCTGAAGGTCGAGTACGCGAGCGTCGCCGCACTCGCGGGCGATCTCAAGGCGGTCGGCGCGCGCAATGCCCTTGCCGGGCGTCCGCGGGGCTTGTCCGGGGCTCGCGGCTGGAAGCGCATGGTCGAGCGCTACGAGGCGCAACGCCGCGACGGCGCGCTCCCCGCGACCTACGAAGTCATCTACGGGCACGCGTGGCGCGTCGCACCCAAGCGCACCGCCGATGGCCGGCAAGTGATCGATTTCCACGCGCGAGGCGGCGAGTGAACCGCGGCGTGTTCGTCACCGGGACCGACACCGGGGTGGGCAAGACCGTGGCTGCGTGCGCGTTGATTCATGCGCTCAGGGCTCGAGGGATCGACGTCTCCGCCATGAAACCCATCGCCGCGGGCGCCGTCGCGCACGCAGGCGGCTGGGCCAACGAGGACAGCGTCGCCCTGCTGCGCGCCGCGGGCGCAGGCAGGTCGCGCCTTGCCGACGTGACGCCCATCCTCCTGCGCGAGCCGATGGCGCCGCACATCGCGGCCGCGCGCGAAAAACGCGTCATCACGCTCGCGCCGGTGCGCGAGGCGTTCGATCGCCTCGCCGCCGCCTGCGAGTTCGTGGTCGTCGAGGGCGTGGGCGGCTTCGAGGTTCCGCTGGGCGACGGGCTCGACACCGTGGACCTCGCCCGCGCGATCGGGCTTCCGGTGGTGCTCGTCGTGGGCATGCGGCTCGGTTGCCTCAATCACGCGCTCCTCACCGCGCGAGCGATCCGCGCTTCCGGCCTGCCCTTCGCAGGCTGGATCGCGAACGCCATCGATCCCGCGATGGCGGTGCCCGGGGAGAATGTCGCCGCCCTCGAGGAAAGGCTCGATGCGCCGTTGCTCGCGCGCTTCCCGTTTCACGCCAGCCCCGATCCCGCGGCCCTGGCGTCCTCGATCCATCTCGACGCCCTGTTGCCAGCAGCCTAGCGGAAAGCGGCGCTCATGAGCGCCACGCCGTGCGCCCCGTGGCGGCGCGCTTCGTGCAGATCCGCGCGCGTGAGCCCGCCGATCGCGTAGACGGGCATCGTGCGCCCGCGCGCGAGGCGCTCGAAGCGATCCCAGCCCAGCGGCGCAACCCCCGGATGGGAGGCAGTGGGCTTCACGGGACCGACGACGGCGTAATCGACGCCCAGTTTTTCCGCTTGCTCGAGCTCGCGCTCGTCGTGACATGAGGCGCCGAGGAGGCTCGCTTGCGGGCGTTGGGTAGCCTCCATCAACCCGCGCGAGGTGAGGTGAACGCCGCGGCACTGGGGAAACGTCCCGCAATCGCTGTTCACGACGATGCGCGAGCCGAACGGCTCGGCGCGCGCAAGCGCGCGCGAAAGCACGTGCTGCACGCGTTGCGGCCCCGCGCCCTTCTCGCGAATCTGCACCAGGAGCTTTTCCTCGAGCGCGCGGGCGGCGAGCTTCTCGATCCAGCCATCGACTCCCAGCTCCTGCGCGTTCGACACGACCATGATCGCCGGAAGCGCCAGCGCGGCGAGCACCGGGGTATTGGCGGGAAGCATCGGAGACACATCGGGCGATTCGACGCGCTGCCACGCGATCGCCTGGTCCTCGAGGGGACGCGGCTCGCCGTCCCACGCCCAAACGCGGAAGAAATGCAGCCGCACCGTCGCGTGCGTGTAGGCGTAGATGCGCGTGATCCAGGGCGTGGCCTCGCGCGTTTCGATGCCGAGCTCCTCGCGCAGCTCGCGCACCAGCGCCGCGCGCGCATCCTCGTGGGGCTCGATCTTGCCGCCGGGGAATTCCCAGTAGCCGGGATAGGGCTTGCCCTGCGGGCGTTGCGCGAGCAGGAACGTCCCGTCGGGGCGCTCGATGACCGCCGCGGCCACTTCGGTCAGTTCTATTTTTTCTTCCGTCCCACGTAGTCGCGCGCGAACTGCCACGCCACGCGCCCGCTGCGCGAGCCGCGCTCGAGCGCCCAGAGGAGCGCCGCCTTGCGCGAGGCCTCGTCGGCCTTGCCGCCGAGCGTTTCCACCCAGTGCTCGGCGATCTCCACATACTGCTCCTGGTCGAACGGGTAGAACGACAGCCACAGCCCGAAACGCTCGGAGAGCGAGATCTTCTCCTCGGTGGTCTCGCCCGGGTGGATCTCGCCGTCCACGTGCTTCGCCTCGAGGTTCTCGTTCATGAACTCGGGCATCAGGTGGCGGCGGTTCGACGTGGCGTAGATGATGACGTTCTCGGCCGAGCCCGCGATCGAGCCGTCGAGCGCCACCTTGAGCGACTTATAGCCGCCGTCCGAAGCCTCGAAGGAAAGATCGTCGCAGAAGATCACGAAGCGCTCGCGGCGCTCGGCGATGATGTCGACGATGTCGGGCAGGTCCACCAGGTCGCGCTTGTCCACCTCGATCAACCGCAAGCCCTTGGGCGCGAATTCATTCAGCGCCGCCTTCACGAGCGAGCTCTTGCCGGTGCCGCGCGCGCCGGTGAGGAGCACGTTGTTGGCGGGCCGCCCGGAGACGAACTGCGCGGTATTGTCGCGCAAGCGCCGCTTCTGCTCGTCGATGTCCTTGAGGTCCGCGAAGCGGATGGTGTGCGGATGGCGCACGGCCTCGAGATAGCCGCCCCGCGCGTGCTTGCGCCAGCGGTACGCGGTGGATTTCCAGTCGAGGGCTTCGGCGCCGGCGGGAAGCAGCCGCTCGATGCGCTTCAGGAGCCCCTCGAGGCGGTCGGCGACCTTCTTCCAGGCATCGTTCACCGGCGCTTCGCGACCACGGCTCATCGCAGGGTGAATACCAGCAGCCAGTAATACGTGAGCGACTCGAGGTGCGCCTCGCGCGCGACCGGCCGCACCGCCTCGGTGAGCTCCGCGGCGGTGGGGAAATTCTTGAGCACCTCGTACTCCTCGCCGTTGGCGAGCTTGCGCATCTGGTAGGTGTTGCCGTCGGAGTCGCGCCGCGAGATCGCGGTCGAGCTGCCCTCCGCGTACTGGTTGTCGAGGATGCCGACGACCGCGCCGGGCTCCAGGTGCGCAGCGAGGTTCTTCAGGAAGCGCGCGAGGTCGTTCTTCTTCACGTGAGACCACCAGAATCCCGCGAACGCGGCGTCGCACCCTTCCGGGACGCCTCCGAGGCTCACCGCATCGGCCTTGAAGAACGAGACGCGGTTTCGCGGCAGCGGCTTCTCGCGCGCGATCTCGAGCACCGAATCGTTGATGTCGCACGCCTGGACCTTCGCCGCGGTGCGCGCGATGAACTGCGTCCAGTACCCGGTGCCGCACGCGACCTCGAGGACGGTGCGCCCGCGATAGATCTCGGGGACGCGCTGGCGCAGCCACTCGAGCTCGTGCTGGCGCTCGGGCTTCTGGTAGATCTGCTCGTACTCGGCGGCGCGCTTCGAGTAGTAGTGCTCCATATGCGGGGTGGTGCTTCGCGAGTCGGCCATGGCGGTCTAGCTGCGGTAGTCGGCGTTGATCTTCACGTAGTCGTAGGACAAATCGCAGGTCCAGATCGTCGCCGATTCGACGCCCCGTCCCAGCGTCACGCGCATCGCGATTTCCTGCGGCTTCATGGCCCGCTTGCCCTGCTCTTCGGTGTAGGAACGGGCGCGCGCGCCCTTCTCGACCACCGTGACCCCGCCCAGCTCGAGCCCCACTTTGCCCGGATCGAGGTCCGCCACGCCGGCATTGCCCACCGCCGCGAGGATGCGGCCCAGGTTGGGGTCGGAGGCGAAGAACGCGGTCTTCACCAGCGGTGAGTGCGCGATGGCCTTCGCCACCTTGAAGCATTCCCCACGCGTGGCACCCTCGTCCACGAATATGGTGATGAACTTGGTGGCGCCCTCGGCGTCGCGCACGATCGCCTGGGCGAGCAGCTGCGCCACCTCGGTGACGGTGACCGCGAGGCGCCCGAATTCCGCCGTGCCCTCGCCGACGATCTCGGGATTCGCCGCGCGCCCCGAGGCGACGAGCACCATGGTGTCGTTGGTCGAAGTATCTCCGTCGACGGTGATCGCGTTGAAGGATTCGTCGGCGGCGTGGCGCGCGAGATAGCTGAGCGCATCCTTGCCCACCGCGGCGTCGGTGGCGATGATGCCGAGCATCGTCGCCATGTTCGGCTGGATCATTCCCGCGCCCTTGGAGATGCCGGTGACGGTGACGGTGCGCCCGTCGATCACCACTTGCCGCGACACTGCCTTGGGAATGGTGTCGGTGGTCATGATCGCTTCGGCCGCCGAGGCCCAGTTGCCCGGCGAGAGGTCGGCGATGCACGCGGGCAGGCCGTCGCGGATGCGATCCACCGGAAGCGGCTCCATGATGACGCCGGTGGAAAGCGGCAGCACCTGGGAAATCTCCAGGTCGAGCAGGCTCGCCACCGCCTCGCACGTCGCGCGTGCGTTGGCGATGCCCTCGGCGCCGGTGCCGGCGTTGGCGACCCCCGTGTTCACCAGGATCGCGCGAATCGGATCCTTGTCGGCGAGGTGCTCGCGGCACACGATCACGGGCGCGGCGGCGAAGCGGTTGCGCGTGAACACCGCTCCCACTCGCGCCCCCTCGTCCAGCGCGACGAGGAGCAGGTCCTTGCGGTTGGGCTTGCGAATGCCCGCCTTCGCGACGCCGAGGCGCACTCCCGCGATGGTGAGCAGGTTTTCCGGTCGGGGAGGTTCGAGGTTGACGGCCATGAGCCCTGTGGACGGCGAGATGACCGGCGTGCGCCTTTCACGTCCGGTTCATCGGGCATTTTACACGCGGACCTACTTGGGCCTGATCCGCGCCATCGCATGGACGTCGACGTACCGGCCGGCGCGCAACGCGTAGGCCTTGTGGGTGCCTTCGATCTCGAAGCCGAACTTGCGGTACAGGGCGATCGCCCGCTTGTTGTCGACGAACACGGTGAGCTCGAGCCGGAAGACGTTCAACCAGTTGTCGGCGAGGTCGACCAGGGCTTGCATCAGCGCCGTGCCGACGCCCTTGCCCTGCAGATCGTCGCGCACCGTCATGCCGAGGTGCATGGCATGAGCACGGCGCGCCTGCTTAGAGTGATGCAGGCCCGCGTTGCCGACCACTTCGCCGTTGACGCACGCCGCGAGGATGTAGTCGCCCTCGACGGGCTCCGCGAGGCGCTTGCGCCATGAATCGCGCGAAGGCAGCGGGGTCTGCAGCGTGCCGCTGTAGACCGATTCTTCCTTGTAGATGCGCCAGAACGCGTCGAAGTCGTCGGGCTCGGCGCGCCGCACGACGACGTTGACGCGCGGGTCTACGCGAGGCGCCCGTGGCACTGCTTGAATTTCTTCCCGGAGCCGCAGGGGCAGGGATCGTTGCGCCCGACTTTCTGCGAAGAGCGCGTGAACGGCATCGGCGTGGGCGCCGGCGCCGCCGCGGGCGGAGCCTCGCCCTCCTGGGCTTCGGGCTGCGCCGCGCCCGCGGCCGCGCCCTGATAGTCGGCGTGCTGGTACTGGACGTTCTTCACGGCCCGCGCGGCTTCCTCCGCCTTGCGCTCCGCTTCCTCCACCTGCTCCTGCGAGCGGATCTGCACCGCCATCAGGTGCTTCGTGACCTCGCCCTTGATCGAGTCGAGCATCGCGCCGAAGAGCTCGAAGGCCTCGCGCTTGTATTCCTGCTTCGGCTGCTTCTGCGCGTAGCCGCGCAGGTGGATGCCCTGGCGCAGGTAGTCGAGCGCGGCGAGGTGCTCCCTCCAATGCGTGTCGATCGATTGCAGCATCACCGCGCGCTCGTAGTGGTGCAGCACTTCCGGCTCGATGGGCGCGAACTTGCCGTCGTATTCCTTTTGCGCGGCCTCGATCACCCGCTGCGCGATCTTCTCGTCGTCGAGCGCTGCG
>JBGOST010000057.1:0-8396 GCA_041476125.1 Usitatibacter sp.
CCTTGGCGTCGGCCAGATGCCGCTCCTTCACCGGCCCGTAGCCGCGGATGAACTCCGGAATGGCGGCGATCTCGGCGGCGAGCGCAACGCGCGTGGCATCGAGCTTTTCGATGAGCTCGGTCACAACGCGCTCGTAGTCGGCGACGAGCTGGCGCTCCATCCGCCGCTCCTTGCTGTAGCCGAACACGTCCAGCGGCGTGCCGCGCAGGAAGCGCAGCCGCGCCAGGATCTTCATCGCGCTCAACATCCACGCTCCGAACTGGCGTTTGCGAGGCTCGCCGGTGGCCGGCTCGTTCTTCGCCCACAACGGCGGCGCGAGGTGCATGCGCAGGCGATAGTCGCCCTCGAACCGGCCTGCCACGCGCTTCAGAAAATCGGTATCAGTGTAAAGGCGCGCGACCTCGTACTCGTCCTTGCACGCCATCAGCTTGAACAGGTAGCGCGCGACCATCGAGGTGAGCTGCGTGGATCCCGCCGCCTTCGCGGCTTCCGCCGTGCGCACGCGCGCGACGAATTCTTCATAGTGCTGCGCGTAGGCCTCGTTCTGGTAGGCAACGAGGAACGCGCGGCGGCGCACGATGGTCTCTTCGAGCGACTGGGATAGGCGCTGGCTCTCCGGGCGCGCTTCGGGAGGCGTGGCGGCGCGCTGCACCGAATTCACGTCGACCGCCGCGCGCCGTCCCCATTCGAAGGCCTTCTGGTTCGATTCGACCGCGGCGCCGTTCAGCTCGATCGCCTGCGTGATCGCGGCCTCGCCGATCGGGATGAGCCCCTTCTGCCACGCGTAGCCGACCATGAAGAGGTTGGTCGCGATCGAATCGCCGAGCAGCGCGGTGGCAAGCTCGGTGGCGTCGACGAAGTCGGCCGCACCCGGGCCGCAGGCGTCGCGAATCGCATCCGCCATCTCGCCCGTGGGCATCTGCAGGTCCGGATCCCTGGTGAAGCCGCCGGTGGTCGCGACGTCGCCGTTGATCACTGCGCGCGTGAAGCCCGACTGCATCTTCGCGATCGCCTCGTCGGAGGCGGCGACGATCATGTCGCAACCCAGCACCAGCTTCGCGTCTCCCGCGGCGATGCGCACCGCGTGAAGGTCTTCGGGCCGCTGCGCGATGCGGATGTGGGAATACACCGAGCCGCCCTTCTGCGCGAGCCCCGCCATGTCGAGGACGGCGGCGCCCTTGCCTTCGAGGTGCGCGGCCATGCCGAGGATCGCGCCGATGGTGACCACGCCGGTTCCACCCACTCCGGTGACGAGGATCCCGTAAGGTCGATCGATTTCGGGAAGGTCGGGTTGCGGCAGCGCTCCCAGGACCTCCTTCACCACCGGGCGGCGCTTGCGCAGCTGGCCGCCTTCGACGGTGACAAAGCTCGGGCAGAAACCCTTCACGCACGAGTAATCCTTGTTGCACGTGCTCTGGTCGATGGCACGCTTGCGGCCGAACTCCGTCTCCACCGGCACCACCGACAGGCAGTTCGACTTCACACCGCAATCGCCGCAGCCTTCGCACACCAGCTCGTTGATGAACACGCGCTTCTGCGGGTCGGGGAACGTGCCGCGCTTGCGACGGCGGCGCTTTTCCGCGGCGCACGTCTGGTCGTAAATGAGGACCGTGGCCCCGGGGATCTCGCGCAGCTCGCGCTGCACCGCGTCCAGGTCATCGCGGTGGTGCACGGTGACGCCCGGCTCGAAGTCCTTCACGCCCGCGTATTTCTCCGGTTCGTCGGTGACCACGACCACCTTCTTCACGCCCTCGGCCGCCACCTGGCGCGTGAGCATCGGCACCGTGAGCGGCCCGTCCATGGGTTGCCCGCCCGTCATCGCGACCGCGTCGTTGAAGAGAATCTTGTAGGTGATGTTCACGCCCGCCGCCACGGCGGCGCGAATCGCGAGCAGGCCCGAGTGGTAATAGGTGCCGTCGCCGAGGTTGGCGAACACGTGCTTCATCTCGGTGAAGGGCGAGATTCCGACCCATGGCACCCCCTCCCCGCCCATCTGCGTGAAGGTCATCGTCTCGTCGGGGCGGATCCAGATCGCCATGTAGTGGCAACCGATCCCGGCCAACGCCTTCGAGCCCTCGGGCACGCGGGTGGAGGTGTTGTGGGGACAGCCGGAGCAGAAATACGGGATGCGAGCGATCTTGGCGCGCGGGCTTGCCAACGCCACCTCCTTCGCCTCGAGGAACTTGAGCCGCGCCTCGATGATGCTCGAGGTGTAGAACTTGCCGATGCGCTGCGCGATCACGCGCGCGATCATCGCCGGGGTGAGCTCGCCCGCCGCCGGCAGCAGCCAACCGCCGCGGTGCACTTCCCATTCGCCGTGCTCGTCGTACTTGCCGATGACGCGCGGGCGAACGTCATCGCGCCAGTTGTAGAGCTGCTCCTTCATCTGGTACTCGATCACCTGCCGCTTCTCCTCGACCACCAGGATCTCCTCGAGCCCCTGCGCGAATTCGCGCACGCCGTTGGGCTCGAGCGGCCAGGGCATCCCGACCTTGTAGAGGCGGATGCCGACCTGTGCGGCATGCGCCTCGTCGATGCCGAGGTCCTCGAGCGCCTGCATCACGTCGAGGTAGCTCTTGCCGGAGGCGATGATGCCCAGGCGCGGATTCGCAGAGTCGACGGTGACGCGGTTCAGGCGATTGGTGCGGCAATAGGCGAGTGCGGCGTAGATCTTGTCGCGCTGCAACCTCAGCTCCTGCTCCATCGGCGCGTCGGGCCAGCGGATGTTCACGCCGGCGGCGGGGAGCTGGAAATCCTGCGGCAGGAGAATCTTCGGGCTGTCGGGACTCACGTAGACCGACGCCGACGAGTCCACCGTCTCGGAAACCACCTTGAAGGCGACGTAGCAGCCCGAATAGCGCGACATCGCAAAGCCGTGCAGGCCCAGGTCGATGATTTCCTGCACGCCCGTCGGATAGAGCACCGGGATCATCGCCGCGTCGAAAGCGTGCTCGCTCTGGTGGGGAAGGGTCGAGGACTTGCACGCGTGGTCGTCGCCCGCCAGCAGGAGCACGCCGCCGTGCTTCGCGGTGCCGGCGGCATTGGCGTGCTTGAGGGCGTCGCCGCTGCGATCGACGCCCGGGCCTTTGCCGTACCACATCGCGTAGACGCCGTCGTACTTGGCGCCGTCGAAGAGCGCCACCTGCTGGGTCCCCCACACGGCGGTCGCGGCAAGCTCCTCGTTCACGCCGGGGGTGAAGTGGATGTGATGGTCGCGAAGGTGCTTCTTCGCCTTCCAGAGCGCCTGGTCGAAGCCGCCCAGTGGAGAGCCGCGATAGCCCGATATGAAACCCGCGGTATTGAGGCCGGCCGCAAGGTCGCGCTCGCGCTGCATCATCGCGAGGCGCACCAGCGCCTGGGTTCCGTTCAGGTAGACGCGTCCGGAGGCGAGGGTGTACTTGTCCTCCAGCGAGATGGGCAGTGCAGACATTCCGGGTCCTCAAAAGCGGTGCTTTGGGGCGTAATGCATCCGGCTGGGAGGATTGTGTCCTCGAACCGGAAAAGGCGGCAAATTATAAGCGGTTGGACCGCCGCCGAGCCAGCGAAATCCCGCCTAGAAGAGGCTCGCCTGCCCGGAAAGCGAGGGCGGCACGAAGAGATTGCAATCCAGGTCGTAGCACGGCTTGTCGAGGCCGAAACGCTGGGTGGCCTTCCGGAACCTCTGCGAAAGAAGCTCGGCGAAGGCGCCCTGCCCCTTCATGCGCGACCCGAAGTTGGGATCGTTCTCGCGCCCGCCGCGCATGTCGCGGATGCGCGACAACACGTGCTCGGCCTTGAGGGGAAAATGCTTCTCGAGCCATTCCTTGAAGATCGGCCGGACTTCCCACGGCAGGCGTACGAGAGTGTAGGCGGCGCTGCTCGCTCCGGCCTCCGCCGCAGCCTCCAGGATCGATTCCAGCTCGGAATCGGTGAGGAAGGGGATTACCGGGGCAACGTTCACGTTCACCGGAATGCCCGCTTCGCTGAGGCGCTTCACGGCGGTGAGCCTTCTCGCCGGTGCACTCGTGCGCGGCTCGAGCTTCATCGAGAGGTGGTGGTCGAGTGTGATGATCGACAAGGTCGCCCACACGAGACGCTTCTTCGCCATGGGGGCAAGAAGGTCGATGTCGCGCTCGATCAGCGCCGACTTCGTGATCAGCGTCACCGGTTGGTTGGCCTCAGACACCACTTCGAGAATCGAGCGCGTGATTTTCTGGTGGCGCTCGATCGGTTGGTAGGCATCGGTGTTCACGCCAATCGCGAGCGGCTCGCATCGGTAGCCGGGCTTCGCGAGCTCTTCGCGCAGCTTCTGCGCAGCGTTCACCTTCGCGCTCAAGCGCGTTTCGAAGTCGAGGCCGGGCGAGAGGCCGAGATAAGCATGGCTCGGTCGGGCATAGCAAAATGGGCACCCATGCGCACATCCTCGATAGGGATTGAGCGACTGCGAGAATCCGATGTCGGGAGAGTTGTTGCGCGAGATCACGCTCTTCGCGTGCTCGATGTGGATTATCGTCTTCAGGCGCAGCGGCTCGTCGCCCGGATCCTGGAACCATCCATCGTCGGCGCTATCGCGATTCCAGACCTCGAAGCGACCCTCGATGTTCGAAGGCGCGCCGCGGCCTTTCACGACTTCGCCGTAGGTTCCGGCTGTGGTTTTTAGAGGCATGCCGGAATTTTACGCGACGAAAAGGCCGCGGCGAGGGTCGCTTCGATAAGAAAAAATGGTTGTGGATAAAGTGCCGTATAGAGCGACAATTGCGGGCGTTATCCACAAAGACCCGCCAGCCCATGTTGCGCACGATCGATCTCGAGGCCGCCGTCGACGCCATCCTCGCTCGCACGGGAGAGCGAGTCGTATGCGGGACGCCGCTGGGCCTGGGCAAACCGGTGCCGCTCCTCAACGCGCTCTATGCGCGCGTCAAGGCGCACTCGCGCCTGAATCTGTCGATCGTCACGGCACTCTCGCTCGAGATTCCGCGACCGGGCAACGATCTCGAGCGGCGCTTCCTCGAGCCGTTCCTGCACAGGGCATTCGCCGGAGTGCCGGAGCTCGACTATCTCCATGACCTGCGCCGCGGCGCGCTGCCGAAGAACGTCGAGCTCTTCGAGTTCTATTTCCGTCCGGGCGCGATGCTCGGCATCCCCGCCGCGCAGCAGAACTACATCAGCAGCAACTACACGCACGCGGGGCGAGACATCCTCGCGCGCGGGGTCAACGCGATCCTGGTGATGGTCTCCGAGCGCGCCGGGCGCTATAGCCTGAGCTGCAACTCGGACCTGACACTCGACCTGGTGCAATCGCTGCGCTCCCGCAACATGCCCTGTGTCTTCGCCGCTATGGTGAACCGGAACCTTCCATTCATGAAAGGCGACGCCGAGGTCGGCGCGGAGCTCTTCGACATCGTCGTCGACGCCCCCGCATTCGAGCACGCGCTCTTCGGGGTGCCGAACCCGCCCATCGAGCCCGCGGAACATGCGATCGGCATCTACGCTGCGGCGTTGGTGAGGGATGGCGGGACGTTGCAGCTGGGAATCGGCTCGCTCGGCGACGCAGTCGCGCATTGGCTGCGGCAGCGTCACGTGGCGAACGATTCATTCGCTGGTGCGGCATCCGCGTTGAGACTCGCTAGATATCGCGCGCTCGTGGAGAGCGAAGGCGGGCTGCACCCCTTCGCGAAAGGGCTCTTCGCCTCGAGCGAGATGTTCACGTGGGGCCTCATGACGCTTCTTCGCGCCGGCGTGATTCGCCGCCACGCCGATGAAGTCGCCGGACCGGTGCTGCAAGGCGCGTTCTTCCTCGGGCCACGCGCCTTCTACCGCGAGTTATGCGAGATGCCGGAAGAAGAGCGCGAGGCGATCCTGATGACGTCGGTGTCGCGGGTGAACGATCTGTTCGGCGAGGAGAGCCTCGCGCGACGCCAGCGCCACGACGCGCGCTTCATCAACATCTGCATGATGATGACGCTCTTCGGCGCGGCCGTTTCGGATGCCCTCGAGGACGGCCGGGTCGTGAGCGGCGTGGGCGGCCAATACAACTTCGTCGCCATGGCGCACGAGCTGGAGCGCGCGCGCTCGATCCTGCTGCTGCGCTCGACCCGCGAGGCGCGCGGCAAGGTCGAATCGGGCATCGTGTTCAACTACGGCCACGCCACGATCCCCAGGCACCTGCGCGACATCGTCGTCACCGAATACGGCATCGCGGATTTGCGCGGGCGCACCGATGCGGAGGTGGCCGCGGCCCTGATCGCGATCGCCGACGCACGCTTCCAGGGGGACCTCGCCGCGAGGGCGAAAGACGCGGGAAAGCTTGCGCGCGACTGGCGCATTCCGCAGGACGCGCTCGAGAACACACCCGAGCGCCTGGCCGCGCGCATGGCGCCCCTCGCCAGGGACGGTTTGCTGCCGCTGTTTCCGCTCGGGAGCGATTTCGATGCCGACGAGCAACGCCTCATTCCGGCGCTGCAATGGCTGAAGCGCAATGCGTCGGGATGGCGCGGCAAAGTCGCGCTCGCCGCCGGCCTCGCGGGAGCCACGCCCACCCCCGATGACGCCGGCGCGCTCGCGCGAATGGGGCTCGCCGATCCGCGCGGGCTCAAGGAGCACCTCCTGCGCCGCCTGATCTCGCTTGCGCTCGCCCGCTCAAGCTAAGATTGGCCCCATGGGATTTCGAACCCTCCTGCTCGCGATCGCGTCGGTGCTCTGCGCGGCTGCCAACGCGGCACCGGCTACCATCGCCGAATGCCTCAAGCCCTGGGATCTCGTGTGGAAGCTGCCTTACTATCCGCGCTACGCGCTGGCGGATTGCCGCACGGCGAATGAGAGCGACCCCTCCGGGGGTCTTTATCTTTCAGCTCCGGTGCGCAAGACGATGCTCGAGCTGCACTCCGATATCACGTGGCTGCTTCCGGCCAAATTCAACCCGGACCTCCATCACGCCTACGAGCGAGCGGCCCAGGAAAGCGCGCTGGCCCATTTCGAGGTCCTCCTGAAGCAGCAGGGATTCGCGCGCGTGGCGGGCGAAAACTGGAAGGAGGGATCCACGACTTTCTCGACCAGCGCCGTGTTCGCCGGAAAGATTCGCGACGCGGCGACGCGAATCACCGTCGGCGTCAGCAGCTCGGGCGCGCAAATCGCGATCGAACAGGCCGCGCAGCTCAAGCCGCAGGTGCAGCTGCCGAAGCCGACGCGTGCATATTCACTGCTCGAGGATGGGCACTACGCCAATCTCTTCGCGCTGCCCGGCGCCACATTTGTCGATGAAAAAATGGCCGGGGGCAAGGTCATTCACAACATCGGGCCTTCGTACGGATCGCTCTCCGTGCCCATTCCCCCGATCGACCGAAAGACGTTCATCGTTCCCGCGTCACCCCCTAAGGATGACCGCGGCGTCTACTGGGTGCTCGCCCGCCGGTTCACCTACACTTTTCCGAAAGGCGTGACGGTTGCGCAGCTCGTTCCCGTCTATCTGCACGCGCTCTCGAATGCCGGATGGAAAGTCTACGAGGGCGCGCACTTCAAGATCTCGGTGCCGCAAGCTTTCGGAATCGAAGGCCATTTCGACTTGCCCGATCGTCGCCTCTACTTGCAGATGAATGTCTCCGAGGATGGCGGCTCCGCGGTCGTATGGGCCGATCTTTTCGACCCGACGTTCGACGCCCAGATCCTCCCGGTCCAGCAGGCGATGTGGAACAACCGCGACGTCTACGTCTTCACTCCGACGCTCGCGGCATCGGGCCAGCCGAGCCCCGCCACGCAAATGCAGGTGGGTGTGCTCGACTATTACTTCACCCAGGTGAAACACACTGTTCAGCCACCGCCGCGTGTGGGACTCGTGTTCACGCCCGCGCTCAGCTCGAAGGTCGAGGGCGACTCCAAGGCCCTGGCCGCGAGCAAGGAACAGACGGCGTGGCTCGCGGCCGAATTCAAGCGGCGCGGCTGGCCGGAGAGCGAGATGCGCTTCGAGGAGAAGCCCCTGGTCGTGGAGGCGCAACGGCCTGAATTCCGCTCCGGCGTGAGGGTGGAGCAGTATCGGTGCTTCCTCGACCCGACCGCGGGAGCGCCGAAGACTTGCGTGTGCCGCGCCAACGGCCGCTTATTGTCCACCACTCCAGGGGCCTGCACATGAGCGCGCGCGCGTTGGGATTGGCGCTCGTCGCCGTGATCGTCGCCGCCACGGCCGGCTGCTCGCGCAAGGACGAAAGCGCGGGATCGGACTTCGTCGCGGGCGATCGAAGCGACCGGTATGGCGGCGTCGCGCGGTGGGCCCACCAGTTCATGACGGCCGAAGAGGCCAAGGTCCGAATGGAGGAGGCCGGCTATTCATGCGAATTGCCGCGCGAGCACCAGCGCCTGAAGACGGAAAAGGACGTGCGCTACTTCGGCCCCCAATCCATGAGGTGCAGGTACGCCGGCTTCGA
>JBGOST010000058.1:0-8389 GCA_041476125.1 Usitatibacter sp.
CCACCACGAAGAAGAGTCGCCGCCGGTCGATCATGAAGCAGTCGTAGAAGTCGCCTCCCACCGTGCGCGCCGGCTCGAGGATCGCGGCCAGCCTGAAGCGGCGGTCGTTGGACAGCGTCTCGCGCGGATCGGGCAGCAGGCCCATCTGGATTCGCCGCGCCGCATCGACTTCACCGCGCATGTGCGCCGCCTGGTCGCGCAGCTGCCGGCGCTGCCGCTCCGCCTCGGAGAGCGTAACCACCACCACGCTGCCGAAGATCGCCACCGTCCCGATCGCGGGCCATGCGAAATCGAAAAGCATGTGGAAGTGGCGAAAGGCGGTGATGCCCGCCAGGAGGAGCAGCAGGACCAGGCCCACCACGAGATTGATCCCCTGCAGCGCGCTCACTCGCGGGATGAAGACGATGAGGATCAGGCCGCAGATGACGAAGGCCGCGGTCTCGATGCGGACCGCGAGGTGCGGGCGCACCAGCGCCACGCCGTTGAAGAGGTTCTCGATCACCTGCGCGTGGATCGCCACACCGGGGATGAATTCGCCCAGCGGCGTGCTCTTGTAGTCGAGCACTCCCAGCCCGGTGACGCCGACCAGCACGATCTTGTGGCGCAGGCGCTCGGGATTGACCTTGCCGCTCAGGATCTCGTGGGCCGACACGGTGCGATCGTCGTCGTGGCGCGCATAGCGCAGCCACGTCGTGCCGTCATCCTGGAGCTGCGCGGTCACGTCGGAGAATCGCATCGTGATGAGGCCGCCGCGCGACTCGTCGAGCCGCAGCCCCGCGCCGATCGCCACCCGCAGCGTCTCCACGCCCAGCGACGGCACGATGACTTTCTGCACGCGCTGCACGAGCGGGACCACGCGGACGATCTGGTCCTGCGGACCCGAGTTCATGAGGCCGCGGCCGGCGGCGGCGGCGTCGATCGCCGGAAGGCTGCCGATCCAGTTGGGATAGTTTTTGAGGCGCTCGAGGATATGCTCGCTCGTGACGACCACCGGTTCGGCGCGGGGAGGGGTGGTGAAGCGCGAATCGAAGTAGCCGGCGGCGAGGCCGAGCACGACGTTCTTGCCGCGGATCGCGTTGGCGAGAAGCTCGTCGTTGGAAGGCAGGGCTTCGAGGGCGCGCGCGAGGTTCGCCGGCAGCAACGGGATCTCGGCGGCGATCGCCGCGGGCGAAAATCGGTCGGGCTCGGAGAACAGCAGGTCCAGCCCGATCGCCGCGGGCTCGTTCTCGGCGATGCGCGTGATGAGCTCGGCCACGCGCGTGCGCGGCCACGGCCATTGGCCGTAGGCGGCGAGTGCGGCCTCGTCGATGACCACGATCGCCACCGGCTGCGTCACGCGCTCGAGCGGGAAGAAACGCTGGTAGCCGTCGAAGACGACGTTGCGCAGCGGCTGCGCGGCCGGCGCCATCAACAGGAAAAGCGACAACGCGGCGAGGAGCACCAGGGCGAGGACCCGCAGGCCGCTCAGTGCTTTCAGAGATCGATCTCCAGGCCGTCGTAGGAGGCGGAAACCTTGAGCGGCTGCTCGCCGCGCGTGAGCTCCTCGAAGCGGCGCGCCTCCTTGAGCAGCCCCTCGAGCGTGGCGTCGTTGTTGGCGGGCTCGTGGTGGAAGAGCACCAGGTGCTTCGCCTTGGCCATCTGGCAGAGCTCGACGCCGACGATGTTGCTCGAGTGTCCCCAGTCGGCCTTCACGCTGATGGCCTCGGCAAGCGCGTACATGGCGTCGAAGATCACCACGTCGGCGCCGCGGAAGAACGCGGCGAAGTTCTCCGCCTCGGCGCGGTTCTCGAGCTTGTGCTCCGAATCGGTCGAGTAGATCACCGCCTTGCCGCCGTGCTCGAAGCGGTAGCCGTACGAGTCGCCCGAGTGCAGCTGCAGGTGCGGAGTGACCGTGACGTCGTTCAGCTTGTAGGGCTTGTCGGGCTCGAGCTTCACGAACTCGATCGAAGCTCCCAGCTGCTCCCACCCCACCGGGAAGCAAGGCGGGGATTGCTGCAGCCGGAAGGCCTGCTCGAGCACCTCATGGCAGCCGTGGATGCGGATCTTCGTTCCCGGCACGTACGCGGGGCCGAAGAAGGGGAATCCCATGATGTGGTCCCAGTGCACGTGCGACTGGAAGATGTTCACGGTGGCGGGCTTGCGCGCCTGCTTGGCGAGCACGTGCACGCCGAAGGGGCGCGCGCCGCTGCCCATGTCGAAGACGTAGTACTCCTCGCCCGGCACCTCCATCTCGACGCACGGCGTGTGGCCGCCGAAGGTGTGGGTGAGCGAGAAGTCGAGCTCGGAAGTGGCGTAGGCGTGCGCTTCCTCGTAGCTCGCGAAAGTCTTCCCCGAGGCCTGCATCAGCGCCTGCGCGAGCTTGTCGCGCACGTCGGCGGCGGTGAGCGCCACACCGATCGATCCGCGAGTGCCCCAGAAACGCACGCGCACGCTGTCCTATCCCTTCTCGAATGCGGAGGCGGCCTCGGCCGACACCGCGCCTATCGCCTCGCGCACCGAGGCGAAGACCTGGAACACGAGGTTGAAGTGGCTGATCTCGAAGATCTCGGAAACCATCGGCTGCAGCGCGGCGACGTAGATGCGCCCCTGGTGCGCCTTGGCCTGGCGCGAGGCGAGCATGAAGCAGCGCAGCCCCGCGCTCGACACGTATTCCAGCCCCGAGAGGTCGAGCACGATCGCCCCGCCCTCGCGCACCGCGCCGTCCACGTGCGACATGAGCTCCGTGGTGAAGCCCTCGCAGGTGTCCTGGTCGAGGCGACCCTCCACGCGAAGGACGACGGCATTACCGAAGCGCCGGGAGGAGACGTTCATTCGTTGTAGTTATGGCGAGCGTGGCAGGCGGCCGTATTGTGTCACAGCCTCTGTTCCCGGAAGAAACCGAGCTTTTCCTGCGCGGCGCGATCCGAGAACGAAAAGACGACGAAGTCCTCGCCCGCGTGGAGGGTGTACGCCATCCACCCGGGGACCACGGCGACGTCGTGCGGCGCCATGTCGAGCTTCGTCTCGCCCACTTCGAGGCTGCCGCGCCCCTCGACCGCGACGAAGATCATGCTGTCGCTCGAGCGGTAGGGGCGTGTTGCGAAGCCACCCGGCAGGAGCCGGATCATCGTCGCCATCGTCGGCATCGCCCAGCCGCCGTCGGCGGGATTGAGGTAGCGCACCAGGTGTCCCAGGTGCGCGTCGGGGGCGCCCGCGCGCGCCTTCGCGGCGAGGGTCGCGCGCACTTCGCGATACGGAAAGTGGATCGGCGGCAGCGCCGCGGCCACGGGGGCGGCGAGCGCGCGTTCGCTCCCGTCCTCGCGGAACGTCGTGTTGAAGTGCGCGACCATCGGAATGTCGAGCCCGTCGAGCCACACCATCGGCGCCGCGCTCTCGTTGCCGTGCAGGTGCCAGCGCCACGCCGGCGTGATGACGAAATCGCCCGGCTCCATCATGACCTTCGTGTCGTCGACGGTCGTGAAGGCGCCGCTGCCCTCGACGATGAAGCGCAGCGCCGACTGCGTGTGGCGGTGCGCCGGCGCTCTCTCTCCCGGCATGATGAGCTGCAGCCCCGCGAAGAGCGTGCTCGAGATCTGCGAGCCGCCGCGCAGCCCCGGGTTCTCGAGGATCAGCACGCGGCGCTCGGCTTCCTCGGCGCTGATGTGCCGGGCGGCCTCGAGCACGAGCGGGCGCACGTCGCGATACCGCCAGCGATGGGCTACACCCACCGGCGTGGGCTCCTTGCGCACCAGCCCCTTCAGGCGCGTCCATAGCGGCGCCATGTGCGACGGATCGATGCGCTGGTAGAAGTCGTCGCGCTGCGCCTGCGTATCCCGGGTGTTCATAGACAGTTCTCCACTTTCCAGCCGTACAGCCATTCCATGGAATCGTAGAAGCGCTCGGGCGTGCGGCCCTTCCACAGGTCATTGCGCACCAGGCGTTCCACGCCCTTGGCGTGATAGATGCGTCCCATCTCGCGTGTCATCAGCACCACCCGCGCCGTCCTCGCGATGCGCGCGTTCTCGTACGCCGCGAAGGCGCGGGTGAAATCACCCCCGGTGCGGCGCAGCGCCTCGCCCAACGTTACCGCATCCTCCATCGCCATGCATGCGCCCTGGGCGAGGTACTGCAGCATCGGGTGGGCGGCATCCCCCAGCAATGTCACGCGGCCGAACGACCAACGGCCGATCGGCTCGCGATCGCCGGTGGCCCAGCGCCGCCAGCTCTTCGGCAGGTCGAGGAGCCGGTGCGGGCGCGGACCGATGTCGGCGAAGTACGGCATCACTTCCTCGCGGCTGCCTTCGGTGACACCCCATTCCTCGGGTCGGGCGCTGTGGAACGTGACTACGACGTTGTACTGCTCGCCGCTGCGCAGCGGGTAGTGCACCAGGTGGCAATTGGGACCCGCCCACAGGCACGGGGCGTTCAACTTGAGGTCCGCGGGAAACGTGCTCGCATCGGCAACGGCGCGATAGACGACGTGCCCGGAAACGCGCACCGGGTCGTTCACGTACTGCGCGCGCACGCTCGACTTCACGCCATCGCAGCCGATCATCGCCGCGCCGCGATGCCGCCGGCCTTCGGAATCGATCGCGGTCACCGATTCGGTGTCCTGCTCGACCCGCACGACGCGCGCCGAGGTGAGGAGCTCGATCGCGGCGTTGTCCTGGACGCCCTCCACCAGCGATTGGTGCACGTCGGCGCGATGGCTCACCGCATACGGATTGCCGAAGCGACGCCGGAACGCCTCGCCCACCGGGACCGAGGCGATCTCGGATTCGTCGACGGCATCCATCATGACGAGGCGATCGGTGTAGACCGCGCGAGCGCGCGCCCTCTCGCCGATGCCGAGCGCGTCGAACGCGGAGAACGCATTGGGGCCGAGCTGGATGCCCGCGCCGATCTCGCCGATCTGCGCGGATTGCTCGAGCACCTTCACGGGGAAACCCTGGCGCGCCAACGCGAGCGCGGCTGCAAGTCCTCCAATGCCGCCACCGGCGATGAGAACGGGAGGGGAGGGTTTCAAATTTGGTGGCCTGGGGCGGAATTGAACCACCGACACATGGATTTTCAGTCCACTGCTCTACCAACTGAGCTACCAGGCCGGGAAAGCATTAAATTATAGCCGTTCCCGTCCTCCCGAAGCCACTCCCAGCTTGGAAGCGAAGAAGGTCGTGCCCGTCGCGGGCGCTCTCGTGGTGTGCGCTCTCGGTGGCGCGGTGTTCGCATGGTTGAAGGTGCCGCTGCCGTGGATGATGGGGTCGATGCTCGCGATGGCGGCGGCACAAATGGCCGGCGCGCGGCTCGAGCCGCTGCCCGGCGGACGCAGTGCGGGGATGGTCATCGTCGGCGTTTCGCTCGGCCTCTACTTCACCGCGCCCGTCGTCCAAGAGGTGGCGAAGTATTGGCCCTGGTTCGTGGCGCTCGGCTTCGCCGCGATCGGCTTCGGGACCGTGAGCGCGTTCGTCCTCACGCGTCTTTCGGGCGCGGACCGCGCCACCGCGTATTTCGGCAGCATGCCCGGCGGCGCTGCCGAGATGGCGGTGATGGGAGAGACGTTCGGTGCGGCGCCCGATCGCGTGGCGCTTGCGCATTCGATGCGCATGCTCCTCGTGGTGACGTTGTTCCCCGTCGGCATCACGCTCGCCGGCTTCCACGCCACCGACGAATACGTGCCGGTGATCGTGCCTTTCGACGCGCAGGGGCTCGCGATTCTTCTCGCGATCGCGGCGGCGACCGGTTGGCTCGCGCGAAGGATCCGCGTGCCCACCGCATACATGATGGGTCCGCTCATGGTCACGATCGCGCTCACAGTCTCCGACGTCACGTTGTCATCGGTTCCGGCCGTGCTCACCAATGCCGCGCAGGTCCTGCTCGGCTGTGCGCTCGGTGCGCGCTTCGATCGCACTCTCCTCGCGGGCGCTCCGCGCTTCGTGACCGCGCTCGGCGTCTCGGTCGCAATCACCCTGACGCTCGCCCTGCTGGTAGGGGCGGGCATCGCGTGGGGCAGTGGCGTGTACCTGGGAAGCGCCCTCCTCGCCGCAGCGCCCGGCGGCATCGCGGAAATGTCGATCACCGCGAAGGTCCTGCGCATCGGTGTCGCCTTCGTCACCGCCGCGCACGTTGTCCGCTACGTGATCGTCGTCATGCTCACGGTTCCGGTCTTCCACCTGATCGCCAGGGTACGCGCGCCACGGGGATGATAGCGCTGTCATTTGCGCGTATCATGCGCGCATGCCCGTCTCCCGCCCTCCCACCCGCGCCCGCCGCGGCCGCCGCACAACCGGCAGCCTGACCCTCACCGACGTCGCGCGCCTGGCGGGCGTTTCTCCGATCACGGTCTCGCGCGCGCTCAACAATCCGGACCAGCTCACCGCCGAAACGCTCTCGCGAGTGCAAGAGGCGGTCGCGCGCACCGGTTACGTTCCCAACCGCATCGCCGGCGGGCTCGCTTCCAGCCGCAGCCGCCTCGTCGCCGCACTCGTGCCGACGATCGCAAGCCCGGTGTTCCTCGAGACCATCCAGGCCCTCACCGATGCGCTCGACGCGGAGGGCTACCAGCTCATGCTCGGGCAAGGCGGATACGGCGAGGCGAGGGAGGACAAGCTCCTCGACGCGATCATCGCCCGGCGCCCCGACGGCGTGATCCTCACCGGCGTGATGCACTCGCCCGAGGGGCGCAAGCGGCTCGCCGCCGCGGGAATTCCGGTGGTGGAAACCTGGGACCTCACGCCGACGCCGATCGACATGCTGGTGGGCTTCTCCCACGAGAAGGCGGGCGCGGCGGTGGCCGAGTACCTCCTGTATCGCGGCTCGCGCCGCCCGGGGATCGTCTCCGCGGACGACTATCGCGCCGGGTTGAGGCGCCGCGGATTCGTCGAGGCGGCGGCGCGCGGCGGCGTGACGGAGGTGCCGGCGGAGCTCGTGCCCACCCCTACAACGCTGGGCGCGGGCCGGCGCGCCCTGGCGAAGCTCCTCGACGCCCATCCGGACGTCGACTCGGTGTTTTGCAGCTCCGACATCCTCGCCCTGGGCGCCCTCACCGAGGCGAGAGCCCGCGGCATTCGCGTTCCCGAGGCGCTGCGCGTCTTCGGGTTCGGCGACAACAACTTCGCCGCCGACGCCCACCCCGCGCTCTCCACCGTGCGCATCGACGGCAACGCGATCGGGCGGCAAGCGGCGCGATTCGTCATCGATCGCCTCGCCGGCCGGCCGATCCCGCAACGCATCGTCGACCTCGGCTTCAAGCTGATCGGGCGCGCCAGCGCCTGACTTGACATGCGCCGGATGATAGCGCTACCATCCGCACGCTGATTCTCCCGACCCCGGAGCCCCTCCTGTGAAGACCACCCCCGTCACGCCGGCGGACCTCTCCGCTTCCGTACTCTCGGTGCCGCCGCTGGCGCGCCGCGCCGACCTCACGCTGAATCCCGAGGCCAATCGCGCCCTCATCCGCCACCTGCAGGACGGCGGCGTGCGCACATTGATGTACGGCGGCAACGCCAACTTCTATCACCTGGCCATTTCGGAATACGCTGCCGCGTTGGACTTCCTCGCCGAAGCGGCCGGGTCCGACACGTGGGTGATTCCTTCCGCGGGCGCGGACTACGGCAAGCTCATGGACCAGGCGGCGATCCTTCGCACGCGCAATTTCCCGACCGCGATGGCGCTGCCCTTCGGACAGCCGTCGAACGACAGCGGCGTGGCGACCGCGCTGCGCCGCTTCGCCGACAAGCTGGGCAAGCCGATCATCGCGTACGTGAAGGCAATGGGCTACATCGAACCCGCGACACTCGGAGCGCTCGCGCGCGACGGTGTGCTCTGCGCGATCAAATACGCGATCGTGCGCGAGGATCCCTCGAAGGACGCGTATCTCGACGAGCTGGTGAAGCACGTGAGCCGCGACATGATCGTGAGCGGCATCGGCGAGCGCCCGGCGATCGTGCACCTGCGCGACTTCGGCCTGAAGTGCTTCACTTCGGGCTCGGTCTGCGTGGCGCCGCGCGGCTCGATGAAGATCCTCGCCCTTCTCAAGGCGAAGAAGTACGAAGAGGCCGAGAAGCTCCGCGCGGCCTACATCGCGCTCGAGGACCAACGCGACGCGCGCGGCCCGATCCGCGTGCTGCACGACGCGGTGACCCTCGCCGGCATCGCCGACATGGGAGCGATGCTGCCGATGATTTCAAACCTCGACGCCTCCGAGAGAGCCGCGGTGAAAGCCGCCGCCGTGGCGCTCCTCGAGCACGACCGCAAACTCGCCGCCCAACCCGTCACCGCCTGAGCCCGAAGGAAAACCATGGATTTCGCGAAACGCCTGGCCGCCCTCGCGGCCGCCTCCCTGCTGTCTCTCGCGGCCGCCGCCCAGTATCCCGCGCGCCCCATCACGATCGTCGTCCCGTTCACGCCCGGC
>JBGOST010000059.1:0-8366 GCA_041476125.1 Usitatibacter sp.
CCCGGGGAGAAGCGCCACGGGATTGGCGAGCGGCACCGCGCCGTCGGGCACGCCGTCGCCGTTCGCATCGGGGTACAGCGTCACCGAGGTGAAGGTGTATCCCAGCCCGAGATCGATCGTCGTGATCGTGTACGTGTCCGCCGACGATCCGGTGTTCGTGAGCGCATGGGGCACGAGGATCGTCGCGCCCGGCTGCACGTTCTGGAAGGTGTCGGCCGCGAGCACCGCGCTGAATGAGCCCGGCGGAGCCACGCCGCCGACGGTCGCCGTCACCGGGTTCGAGGTGCCCGCGATCGGAGCGACGCCGATGAGCCCCGCGGCGGTCGCCTGGTTGTTGATCGGCGTGCCCGCGGCGACGGGATCAATCTTCACGCAGAAGTAAAGGATCGCCTGTTGCGCCGCGTTCAGATTTCCGACATTTGCGCTCACCGTGCCGGTCGCGTTGTTTGCGGGCGTGGTGCCGGCGATCGCGCCCACGGTCACGGTCGGCGTGGCCGACCCGTTGCCGCTGCACGCGTAGGCCATCCGCGTGTTCGCGGGCACGACATCGTCGATCATCGCCAAATTGATGGTGCTCGCGGTCGCGTTGGTCGCCGTGATGCGATAGGCGATGCACGCGCCGGAAACCGTGTTCGGGCCGGCCGCGATCGGGCCGGAGTTGTAGGCGCCGGCCGGCGGGTTGCTGTTGGCGCAGCCTGCAATACCGACCGCCTGCTGCTCCTTCAACACCACGAGCCCGTTCGTGACGCTCGTCGTGTCGGTGACCGGGATCGCCGCCGAGTAGGTGCCCGTGAGTGTGGTCACGTTGGCCGGATCGGCCGCCACGGCCGAAGCCGGCGAGACGACGCGCACGAAGATCGCCCGCGCCTCGCCCACGGCGAGGTTCAACGTCGTCACGCCGCAGACGATCGCCGCGTCTCCCGCGGGCGGGATGTCGAGCGCGCTGTTGCCGTTGGTGTCGATGAAGGCCGCCGAAGTCCATCCCTGCCCGGCTCGCGTATCCGTGAGGCAGCCGGCGTTGAAGCTCACCGTGTCGGGCGCGTTGCCGGCGTTGGTCATCGTGTGCGTGTAGACGATCACGCCGCCCGGGAACGTCTGCTGCGTGTTGTTGGGCGCGAAGGTCACGCTGCGCACGGTGGCGATCGTGATGCGGTCGCGCACCGCGTCGGCGATCGCGGGATTGATCGCCGAGGTCGCGCGGAAATCGAAGTCGTAGTTGCCGGGGATGGCACCCCCGCTCGCGATCGACGGGCTCGCCACTTCCGCGCACACAAGGCGCGCGGCGTTGGCAGCCAGGACGCCGGTGGACACGAGCGGCGCGCCGAGCGTCGAGCAATTGGCCGCGCCGCCATCGGCGAGGAACGCGACCGACCAGCCCGCGGGCAACGCGGGCGGCACGACGCCGGCTGCCGAGGTGGCGGCGAATGTCGAGGTGAGGTTGAAGGTGTCGCTCACCGCGCCGGTATTCGTGACCCACACCTGGAAGCGCGTGGCGGTGGAGGTTGCCGCGGCCGGCGTGACCGCCGTGGTGCGGATGACGGCGCCGGCGCCGGCGCCCAGGCCATCGGCCGCAATCGCGGTGCCCGCGGGAGGGGCGGCGCGATCGTTGGTGACGTCGACCGTATTGGCCGTCACCGCGGAGAGCGTGTCGGTCACGTCGTCGAACACGGCGTTGTTGAACACCGAGGTCGCGCGCTTGGTGATCGAGTACACGCCGTTCACGGCGTTGGAGGGCAGCGTGACGCGCACCACCACCCGGTAGCCGCAGAACGTGCCGTCGGTGACCAAAGGCCCCGCGCAGGGCTGGTTGCGCCCCGGGATGGGCCCGGTGTCGGGCGCGGGATTGCCGCCGCTGTTCAGGAGGATCGTCGCGCCGTCCTGCTGCATCAGCACGACCGAGTGCCCGGCGGGGAAATTGTCCGACTGGATCGTGATGTCGAACGTGTCGGCGCCGTTGCCGAGGTTCCAGATGAAGTTGTTGAACGTGGCCGTCGATCCCGCGGCGGCGTTGGCGACGGTGACGGGCTCGCCGCTGCCGTTGGCGGAGTTCGCGTTCGCGCCGTTGGCCACCACGCTCGCCGTCTGCAGCACCTGGTAGGTCGCGGCGTTGGTGTTGGCGGAGGTGACCTGCGTGAGCGTCGTGTACTGCGCCGTGTTGCTGATGTTCTGCGGCGGCAGGTTGCCGATCGTCACCTGGAACGTGACGTTGCCCGAGACGCCCGCGGCCACCGACGGAACGATCGCGGTGACGATTCCGCCGGCCTGGCGGAAATCGATGCCGGGCGGAAAGACCGCCTGCTCGACGCCGTCGTTGGCCTCGGTGAGCACCGCGCCGCCGGAGACGCTCCAGCGCGACTGAGCGTTCACGTAGGTCATTCCCGCGGGCAGCGTGTCGGTGATCTGGACGCTGTTGGCGGTGGCGGTGCCGGAGTTGGTGTACGAGAGCGTCACGGTGATCGTCACGCCGCCGGGACCGCTGTTCGACGACAGCGCCTTGGTGACTGTGATGACCGAATTCGCGACCGTGGTGGTGTCGGTGTTGGTTTGCGTCGAAGGCGTGGTATCGGAGACGGAGACCACGAGGTCCGCTGTGTTGCCGCTCGCGGCTGCCGCGGGAACGGTGCCGGCCGCGACGAAGCGGAAGACTCCGGCCGCGGGGATCGCTCCCGAGGTGTTGATCGGCGTGGCGTTGTCGGGAACACCGTCGCCGTTCGCGTCGAGGTAGTACGCCATCGACGCATGGCCGGCGCCGGCGGCGGCGAAGTTGGTCGACGTCGGCGGGTTCAGCGTGTACGTGTCGGCGCCGTTTCCGGTGTTGGTGATCGTGTGCGGGTAGTAGACCGTCTGCCCGGGGGCCGCGGTGCGCGAGCCGTTGGCGGCGAGCTGGAAGCTCTTCACCTGCGTAACCGTCGTCTGCACCAGGTTCGAGGTCGCGGTGCGCGGCGTGCCGCCGGCGTCGTTGTAGGTCGCCGTCGCCTGGTTGCCGATCACCGTGCCCGCTGCGGGCGCGGCGTGCGCCGGCGAGGAGCCGAGCGTCGAAATCGCCCCCGCCGCGAGGATCGCGAGGGAGGCGAACGCGCGTTTCAGAAACGACGAAACCGGCGCGCGGCCGATTTCGTGATTCCTGCGGGATCGTGTCACTTGCCACTCCCGTCGGCGGTTCGCGGCGTTCGTTCGTCGATCACCCTCACGCGTGCGCTGAACACGGCGCTCTTCCCGCCCGCGAGCTCATCGGGATACCAGCGCAGGTAGCGGTACTCGCGCGCAGGGACGGGCTCTTCCATTTCGCGCCCTTTGCGATTCACCTTGCGCATGAGCGGCATCGCGGCGAACGAGACGGCGTCGACGCTCGCCTTCGCGGTCGACGGGCGCTCGCTTCCGGCGACGAGCTCGGTATTCGCGGGAACCGGCAGCGTCGCTTCGAGGTTGCGGACCGGTTGCGCCGTGGTGTTGCGGTAGGTCGCGACGTACTCGATGACGTCGCCGGGCTTCGCGCTCTCGGCCGAAGCGAAGGTTTCCTTGCCCTCGGCGGCGCGCACGACCTTGCGCGCCTCGAGGCGGGTTTCGATCGCGCCGTTCTTCTGCGCAAACGCCGGCGCCGCGATGGCCAGCATCGCGGCGGCGGCAACGCTTGCGAAGAACGTCGGCACTGCTATCGCTCCCTCGTGTTTTTTCGAAGCTTCTTGTCTCTCGGTGAGGATACGTTTCACCCTCTGCGGACCCGTATGAAGCAACGCACACGAGCACGCGAAGCGGTTTACAAATGCAAGAAGCAGCGCGCGCGGCGCGAAGCGGCTTACAAATGCAATCGGAAATGTGTCGAAAATCACGTCTGCACCAGGGGTGAACAGCGCAGGCGCTCGATTCCGCCTAAAGAGAACGCGGTGATCTGGCGCGCGAGCTCGCGGCAGCGCTCGGAGCCCTGCGCGAGCTCGGGCGAGAGGCGCTCGACGGCGTTGCGCGCGTAGAGGTACAGCAGGCACTGCCCCATCACGCCGAGCGCGGCGTGGGCGAGCTCGCGCGCGCGGAGCTCCGGGCCCGCGATCTCGCGCAGCAGCTCGCGGAGGCGATCGAGCGCGGGACGCATCGTGTCGTCGAGGATCGAATCGAGGTGCGTGGTGGGATCGATGGCTTCGTGCGCGAGGATGCGGCCCAACGCGGAGGGACGCTCGCTGCCGATGAAGCGCTCGAGGATCGAGAGGATGCGGCGCTCGAGGCGCTCTTGCGCGGTGCCGCCGCGCAGCGCGGGGCCGAGAGAGCCTGGGTGCGGTTGCTCCGCGAGGTGGCGCAGCGTGGCGCGGTAGAGGCCTTCCTTGCCGCCGAAGTAGTAATTCACCGACGCGAGGTTGACCTTCGCCAAGTTGACGAGCCGGCGCACGCGAGCGCTCGAATAGCCGTGACGCGCGAACTCCTCGGATGCGGCGTCGATCAGCCTTCGGCAGGTCTCGTTTGTGTAGAGCTCGTCGTGGTCGGCGAGCATCTTCTTCCCCCTCAAAACGAAGCGTTTTAAACTTCTGTTTATGAGAAGGATTATTCTTCTTTTACAGGCGTTTGCATAGCTTTCTTACAGGAAAACCTACAAATGAAACATTGCGCCGACAGGCGGTTCCGGCAGGCCGATGGAAGGGGGGTAAAACGGCCTGAAAAGCGGAGCCAAAAAGGGCCTCCAAGGTATGATCGGGCGACGTCACTCAACGGGGATCTTTTGCCGAATGAATAGAGCGCCGCGCGGCAGACGCGCGATGGGATTCACGCTGATCGAGATCGTGATGGTGCTGCTGATCTTCGGCATCGTCGTCGCCATGGCGGCCGCGATCACGCGCGGAGTCGCGGCTTCCCAGAAGCGCTCTCTCACGACGACGCGCATGGCGGGCGTCGACGCCGCGCTCGCCCAGTTCGTGATCCAGCAGAGAAGGCTCCCGTGCCCGGGCGACGGCACCCTCGCCTCTTCGAACGCCAACGCCGGAAGCGAGGGCGCACGCAACGCCGGAGGCTGCACAGGCAACCAGCAAGACGGCGTCGTTCCCTGGCGCGCGCTGGGGCTCACGGAGACGGACGCGACCGACGGCTGGGATCGGCGCCTCACCTATCGACTCGATCCGCTCTTGGGCGCCGACCGCGGAATGGATATGAGCTGGTGCGATCCGTCAGGCACGGAGGGCGGCATCACGCCGCGCCCGTCGTGCAACGCCGCCTGCGTCGCGACTAACACGGCCCTGTGCACACCCCCAGTCGATTTCCTGAGGGGCCGCGGACTGATCGTGAGGAACGTCGCCGGAACCGTCCTCATGGATCCCCAGACCGCGACAGCGAACCCGCCGACCGGCGCGGCCTATGTGCTCATCAGTCACGGCGAGTCCGGGGGCGGCGCCTATCTCAATGGCGGCACGCTCGCGGCGAGCGCGGTCGGCGAGGGCAACGAGGAGATGAAGAACTACGCGAGCCTGCCGTATACGGCGGGCGTCACTTACTATCTGGACGACTCGCTCCAGGAAACGGCCGGGGTGAACCACTTCGACGATGTCGTCTCCCGGCCTTCGATATTGAGCGTCAGCTCCAAAGCCGGGCTCGCTCCGCGCTCGCATTGATGGGCACCGTGCGGCAGCACGGGGGCGCGGGCATCATGATCCTCATGTTGATGGTGCTGCTCATGGTCGGTTACCTCGCAACCTATGCGTTGTATCGGGTGACCACGGGAGGCCACGAGCGCGACCAGACCACGCGACTTCTCGCGATCGCATCGGAGGCGCTCGATCAGTTCGCTGCAGCCAATGCTCGCCTGCCCTGCCCCGCGGATCCCACGATCGATACCGGTCTCGAGGCGCCGGCGACGGCGGCGAGGTGTTCTTTCGACGGGGGCACGATTCCCTGGAAGACGCTCGGCATGAATCACGACGACGCGATCGATGGCTGGGGCCGCAAGCTTTCGTATCGGGTCTACGACGGCAACGCCGGAAGCCTGACCCAGCCCTCGGGCGTGAGCATGGTCGAGTGCGACACGGTGGAGCCCACGGCGGGCGACAAGACGGCCGTGGCGTCGAGCCTCGGCGGGTTGTGCGTATCGAATGCCGACTATCGCCTGCGCAGCACGTTGGATACCGTCTTCCTTGCCGGCAAGGGCCTCACGCTCACGGATTTCGGCACCGTCCACAACGACGTCGCCTACGTGGTCATCAGCCACGGCGCCACCGGGCTCGGCGGCTATACCGTCTCGGGAGCGCGGCTGGACTTGCCAACGGGGGGAGGGGACGAGCGCGACAACACGAGTGACGCGGGTGCGTTCATGATCAGGGCGTTTTCCGACCCGGATACCGCCGCCACCGTCAACACCCACTTCGACGACCTGCTGGTCTATCGAACCTTGCCGGACCTGGTCCAGCGCGCGAGGCTTTCGGCGCGCGACTGGCCCGAGACATAAGCCCCCCCATGCGACCCCGCGGCTTCACGTTGGTCGAGTTGATGATCGTGCTCGCGATCGGCGGGCTCATCGCGACCATCGTGGTGTCGGCGCTGCAACGGCACATCGAGAAGTCGCGGCAGATCCAGGCCATCCTCGACCTCAAGGAAATGTCGGAGAAGATCCGCCAGCTCGACAAATCTGGCGGCGCGCTTCCCGCAGCGCTCGCCGACGCCGGTTACGGCGGCAAGCTCGACCCCTGGGGCAGGCCGTACGAATACCTGGACATTCGGGTAGCGGGCACCAGCCAGGCGCGCAAGGACAAGAAGTTGAAGCCCCTCAACTCGGACTTCGACCTCTACAGCATGGGACCCGACGGCCTCACGAACAAATCGCTCGTCAACGCCAGGAGCCGCGACGACGTGGTGCGGGCGCGCGACGGGGGTTTCATCGGCACGGCCGAGGAGTTCGATCCGTGATCGGCGCTCTTCGCCGTTTCGTCGCGACCCGGGTCTCGCGCCGGCTCTTCGTCCTGTTCGTGCTGTCGGCTTTCCTGCCGCTCGCGGCGATCGCCCTGCTTTCGCTCACACAGATGCGCGCCCTCCTCCTGCAGCAGGGCGACCAGCGCCTCGCCGCGACGGCAAAGACCTATGGGATGTCGGTCTTCGAGAGGCTGCTCATGGCGGGAGACGTCGCGGTGGCCGCCGCGTTCGATCCGCAGGGCCGCCGTTCTCCCGACGCGCTCGCATTGCGCACCTTCAGCGCGCTGAGCATCGTCACCGCCGGCAAGCCCGTCACGCTGCTCGGCCCCGCGCTCGCCGCGCCTTTCCCTGCCGAGGCGCAAGAGCGCCTGGCGAGCGGCAAGCCCGTCGTCGTCCTCCTCGGGGATCCACGCTCGCCGCGAGTCCTCCTCGCCTCGCCGTTGCCGCCGCCTTCGGCCGGCGTGGTGGTCGGCGAGTTGATTCCCGAATACCTGTGGGGGCCGGATGACGAGCTGCCCGCGTCGACCGATTTCTGCGTCTACGAGGAGGGTTCGCGCCTTTGGCTGCATTGCTCGGGGTCGATCGATGCGACGGTGCTCGAGTCGGTAAGCAAGCCGTTCTCCACCACGCTCGAGTCCGCAACGTGGACTCGCGACGGCGAAACGTATCGCGCCCGCGCCTGGACGCAGTTCATGCGCGCGACGTTCGGAACCGCCGACTGGGTCGTGGTCGCGACCCAGCCGCAAGCCTTCCAGCTCGCTCGCGCGAACGAGTTCGGGCGCCAGTACCTGCCGGTGATCGCGCTCGCGTTGCTCCTGGCGATCTGGTTCACGATCCGCCAATCGCGCAACATCGTGGACCCGGTCGCGCAGCTTGCCGAGCGCGCGCGCGGCATCGCCCGGCAGGATTTCGACACGCGGCTCAACCTGAAGCGCGAAGACGAGTTCGGCGAGCTCGGCGCGGCGATCGACCAGATGTCGCGGACGCTCGGGCGGCAGTTCGCCTCCCTCACGACGCTCTCGGAGATCGATCGCCTGATCCTCTCCACGCAGGACACCACGCAGGTGCTGCGCCTGGTGCTGCAGCGGTTGCGACAGGTCGTGCCCGCGGAAGTCATCACGCTCACCCTCTTCGAGCACGACAATCCGGACCGGGCGCGCACCTACTTTGCCCCGCCCGAGGCTCCGGAGACGTTCTCGATGGTGCGCCACGAGGTCGCGGCCGCACACCGATCCGTGCTTGCGGACGATCGCGGCGGCAGGTGGATGGCGATTTCCGTGGACGCGAAGCTGCCCGGTTACCTCGGCATGATGCGCGAGCAAGGCATGCAGAGCGCGTACGTCGAGCCGATCGTCTGGCGTGACACGGTGTGCGGCGCCCTTGCGCTCGGCTACCGGGATGGATCGAGCGTCACCGAGGAGGAGCGGCGCCGCGCCCAAGAGCTCGCCGACCGCGTCGCCGTGGCCGTGTCGTCGGCGTGGCGCGAC
>JBGOST010000060.1:0-8243 GCA_041476125.1 Usitatibacter sp.
AAGCACCGCGGGAAGCACGGGCCGCGCGCCTTCGCCGGGAAGCGCGGCGATCGAATCCTCGATCTCGGCGATGAGGCTGGGTACCGCCTCGATGAAGGTGTAGTTGAAGTAGGCGAGCGCGTTCTCGATCTCGTCGCGCACGCCGAGCTTCATCGCTCGCAGCATGCGGGTCTGCCAGAGGGTCGCGACCAGGCGCCGCAATTCGGTCGTCGCGGTCTCGAGATCCTCGGGGAGCGCGTCGGCGGAGTCCATGCGCGCCAGCCAGTCGGCGATGGCGAGCTGGCAGTCGAGCGTGCTCTTGCGCTGGACCTCGGTCGGGTGCGCGGTGAGCACGGGATGCACGCGGATCGTGGCCAGGCCCTGCGCCGCCTCCTCGCGCCGCGTGCCGCGCTCACGCGCATCGGCGAAGAGGCCCCGCAGCGTCGACTTGAGCGGTGCGGCGCCCTGGCGGCGGTTGTCGCGATGGCGGCGCAGGTGGTGCCGGTCCTCGGCGATGTTCGCGAGCAGCGAGAAATAGCTGAACGCCCGCACCACCGCCACCGCCTGCTCGGTGGAAAGGGCGTCGAGTGTCGCCGATAGCCGCTCGCGCGAGGCGACGTCCTCCAGGCGCCGGCTCGCCACCGCGAGCTGGCGGATCTCCTCGACCCTGGAGAACATCTCCTCGCCCTCGTAGGCGCGGATCGTGTCGCCCAGCAGGCGACCGAGGAGGCGAATGTCCTCGCCCAGCCGGGCATCCTTGTCGAGGCGATCGTTCATGGGGCAAGGATACCGCTTGCGTAATGTCGTCTTACAGCGCAATGCAATTCCGTCCGACTGCGACGTAGCGGCGGCCATGGCTTGATGGGCGTGTTTGGGTAGGTCCTGACCACGCGCGAAAGGAACGGACATGGACTGCTGGCACCACGAGATCGACAAGGCGACGACCGAAGAGGAAGTCGTGAGCTGCGCGAGCGACTACCTCGCGCTGTGGGCGCCTCGCGAGCTCGAGCCGCTGGCGCTCGGCCTGGTCGAGATGCGCATCGAAAGCGGCGCGGACGTCGAGCGCGTGAAGCGCTGGCTCATCGACAACAAATCGAGCGCGTATTCGAACCCTTCGCACGCCGCGCACCTGCGCGAGCTGGCCGGGTACTTCTGGCACGCCGCTTCCCGCATGCGCGAGCTCCGCGGCACGCCGATGCCTCCGCTGGTCGCAGCGCCCCACTTCAAGCAGCAACTGTCGCGAGCCGCCTGACGGAGTCTTCGTAGCACGTGGTTGTCAGCGCGGGTGTCGGGGGGCAAACTACGTTCGCCTCCTTCGACCGGCCTGTCGATGCGAATTCTCTCGCCCAGCCTCGCCCTCCTCGCGGCGCTCCAGCCCCTCGCCACATGGGCGTGGACCCCGCCCCCGCAGCCCGATCCGCTGGCGATCCTCGAAGAAGCGCGCGAAGACCGCATCGCCAAGCGCTTCGACGATGCCCTGGCCAAGCACCTCTGGTTGCATGACGAGGTCCTGAACGTGAACCTGGCGTTCCGGGGCGCTCGCCTGTCGTACGCGCTCGACAACTGGGCGCACCTCGCCGCGAAATACGAGCCGGCGATGATCGCCCTCAAGAAAGCCCGCGACGCCGCCGCCGAGGACGTGAAGGAAGGCCGCGGCACGCGGCAGGCGTTCGCGGATTTCGCGGCGATCAACCAGGCGCTCGGCGAGGAGTCCCGCACCCGCGAGCTCTTTCTCCGGATCGAGGCCAACGACCCGCTGCTCGCGCGCTCCGTCTATCGCAGCGCCGAAGGCGCGTTGATCGAGGCGAAGGACTTCGCGGTCTGCGGCAAGTACCTCGAGCCGGGCGCGGAGCTGGGGCGCCTCGCGCAGATCCATCGCTCGATCGACGCCACCATGAAGCGCCGCGTCGTGGAGACGGCGGAGAAGGATGCATTCGATCGATTCTTCGTGCGCGAGGCGGGCACGCTCGTCGCGCTCCTCGCGCTCGGCGGCCGCAAAATCGAAGCCGAAGAGACTGCGGATGGGGCGCGAAGGATGCTCGACACCCCCGAAATGCGAACGGCCCTCGAGCAAGCGCTCGAAGGCCGTGTGCCGCCCCGCTTTCCCTCGAAGGCCGAAATGCGGGCCCTGAGGGAGTCGATGCCCTAGCGGTCGATTCCCCTCAGCTGCGCGCGGATTTCTCCGCCGGGGTTCCTGGCGCTGTGCACGTTCACGTAGGTGTTGCCCGCCTTGTAGCTCTCGTACTGGGCTTCCGTCATCTTGGCGCCCTCGGGAGCGACGAAGGTGTTGTCGCCGGACTTGGTGAAGCCCACCGCGACGGGGCCGTTGGAGCTTGCCGCGCCGATGTGGATGTGCGCCGCGGTCGGCGTCATTCCGGTGACCGAGATCTTCGCCGTGACGCTGCGATCGGCGTGGACGGTGACCATGCCGCTGCCCGAGGCCGAAGTGGTGACCGGCGGGACCGAGTTGCTGCCGGAAAGCATGACGTTCTGCATGCGTCCGCGGTGCTCGTCGCCGCCCATCATCTGGTGCATCTGCGCGCAACCGGCGAGGAGCACGAAGGCGCTCGCCGCGGTCGTCACGGTGATCCACGACCGATTCTTCATCTGGTTCATCTTGACCTCCATTGTTGTCGGATTGCCCAAGGGAAACACCTTGGGCGGGAATTCGATTCCCTCGCGAGCGAGGGGAACGGCTCTACGGTCGCGATTACGCGTCGAGCGGCGGCGAAGGCATTGCCTCGGCCCCGAGGAGCGCGGCGTCGCGAAACACCCAGTGGCGGCGCGTGCTGCCGGCCAACGGCGGCCGCGGAGTGCCAGCGTCGCCGACCCAGACATGGGACGGGACGCCGAAGCATTCGTATTGTTCTTGTTCGTGCATTTGCTTGCGCCTCTGACCTGCGATTGGTAGCACCACGGTACGCCCGCCGCCGCTACCGCGTTGTAAGGAAGCCGCCTTACTTCGTGTAGGACGATTCCGATAGGCGCTTACGCGGCGCCTCGGTGAGAAGGTACGGGTATGGGTTTACCGGGGCTCCCTTCCACCAGCGCTTGTCGGAGCCGAGGCGGAAGATCGTGAAGTGCAGGTGCGGCGTGCCGCGAGGCGCGTTTCCGGTGCTTCCCACGTAGCCGATGATCTCGCCGCGCCTCACCGTCTTGCCCTCCACGAGGCCGCGCGCATAGCGGTCGAGGTGGGCGTAGTAGTAGACGAACCGCTCTTCGGGATCGAGCTGGTAAGCGGTGACGCCGCCCGGCCCGCCCCTGGAGAGCTTCGCCACGCGGCCGGCATCGACGGCCAGCACCGGCGTGCCGCGCGCCGCCATGATGTCGAGCGCCTCGTGCCTGTGGTTGCCGTGGGTCTCCCCGAAGTTGTCGCGCAGCTTCGCGCGCGAGACGCCCTGGACCGGGATCATGAGGTCGCGGGCGGCGAGCTCACGCAGGCTGGCGTTGACCGTCCGCGCCTGGGTCGCCGTGGCGATGACCACGACCGCGAGCAGCGAGACAAGCAGCACCAGGGCCGCGACCTTGGCGGACACGGCCAGCGCTCGACCGGGCTCAGTCGTCGAATTCGGCGGGCCACTCGGCGAGCGTCACGCCGGGCTCTTCGCCATCGGACGACCAGCGACGCGGCTCGAAGAAACCCATCTCGGCCACGGGCACGCCGTCCTCGTCGATCTCGAGGATGGGAGGAAGCTTGGCGCGGCGCAGCGGTGCGTGGATTCTTGTCTTCATGGGGTTCGCCCTCGGTGAGGTCCTGTGCACCGAATCTAGCCCTCCCCCATTCGGCCCACCATCCAGAGATTCCGACACGCGGTGTAGGAATCCGCTGATTCGCTCGTCGCCTAAAGCGCTCCCGCTTTCCTCAGCACGTTCTGCACCGCCGCGGCGACTTGCGCGTAGCCCTTCCCGTTCGGATGGACCATGTCCGACTTCAGGCCGTTGTCGAGAAGCACCTTGCGGATCACGTCCTCCTCGAACGGCAGCGCGAGCTCGGTGGCGATTTCGCGGTAGAACGCCGGGATCGAAGGCGGCAATCCCGGCCTGGGCGTGGCGAGCAGCACGACGGCGACACTCCGGCTGCGCGCGAGGGCGATCATCTCGCGGATGTTGCGCTGCGCCTTCGCCTCGTCGAGGCGGCGCAGCAAGTCGTTGCCGCCATGGCAGAGGATGAGGAGCTTCGGGCGCACTTCCTCCAGCACGCCGGGCAGGCGCTCGAGGCCTTCGGCGCTGGTCTCGCCCGCAACGCCGGCGTTGACCACCTTCAGGCCGATACTGCGCTCGAGCGCGGAGGGGTACGACTCCTGCGCCTGCGCGCCGGTGCCGAAGGTGAGGCTGTCGCCGAACGCGAGCACGACGTCGTCGCGCCCGAGCTTCTCCAGCCTGGCCTTCGAGCCGCCGCACGCCGAGAGCAGCAGCGCGGCGAGGATCAACGCGGCCCAGCGCCTGACGCTCATGGCGGCGCACCCATCGACGGGGCGCGCGGAAGTCACCACAGGATGATCGCGAGGGCGGCGAAGGCCGCGAGCACATAAGCCGAGACGAGGAGAGCGCGCGGCAAATCCAGGCGCTTGGGCTCGCGGCGAACCGGCATCGTCCAGCCGGCTCTCGAAGTGTTCTTCTCCGTTTCCGCGGGGAGCATCGCGAGGCGCGCCAGAGCACGCTTCGAGTCGAAGCGCGGCGAAGGCCGCAACTCGAGCGGCTCTTCGGGCGTGGGGAGCCTGCCGGGCTCGGGGCGCGTCACCTCGATGCTGCCCTCGGCCCCGGAAGCCGCGATCCAGTTCTCGCCCGCCGCGCCCGAGGCCACCACGTTGGGAGCGCTCGCCGCGACTTCCGCGAGGCATTCGCGCAGGTCCCTGGCGAGATCCTTCGCCGAGGCGTAGCGCTCGTCGGGCTTCTTCTTCAGCGCGCGCGCGACGATGTAGTCGATGACCGCAGGAAGGTCGGGGGCGAGATGGCTGGGAGGGGTGGCGGGCATGTTCGCCACCTTGAACATGAGGTCGGGAATGTCCTCTCCCTGGAAGGGCTTCACGCCCGTGAGCATCTCGTAGAGGACGAGGCCCAGGGAAAAGATGTCCGCCCGATGGTCGATCTCCTGGCCGGTGATCTGCTCCGGGGACATGTACTGGGGAGAGCCCAGCATCACGCCGGTCTGCGTCTTCACCATCGGCTCGTGCATGTGCGCTATGCCGAAGTCCATGATCTTCACGCGATCCTCGGAGAGCACCATGATGTTGCCGGGCTTGACGTCGCGATGCACCACGCCGCGCTCGTGCGCATAGGCGAGCGCCTCGGCGACCGAAGCGGCGATCGCCACCGATTGCGCCGGCTTCAGGCTCACGTTGCCGATCAGCTCGCGCAGGTCGCGCCCCTCGACGAGCTCCATCGCGATGAACGCGACGTCGCCCTCGCGCCCCACGTCGTAGATGGTGACGATCGCCGGGTGGCTCATGCCGCCCGCCGCGCGCCCCTCCTGGAGGAAGCGCTGCTCGTGCGTGTCGCGCTCCTGCGAGCTGCCGGTGAGCGCAATGGTCTTGATCGCGACGGTGCGGCCGAGCGCGGGGTCGCTCGCGCGATAGACCACGCCCATGGCCCCGCGCCCGAGCTCGCCGATGACGCGGAAGCGGCCGAACTTCTCGGGCAGGGGGTCCGTGGTCACGATCCGCCGAAGCTCCTTCTCAGGTCGCGCCAGAAGTCCGGCTTCTCCGGCTTGGGTTTCGGCGGCAGCTCGGGCTTGCGGAACGTGTGCGCGAGGGTGGTCTTCTCGCCAGGCTTGAGATCGATCGTCGTCTCGAGCATCGGAAAACCCGGATTGCGAATCTGTATCAGGTGCGGGCCCGCGGGGATCTCGATCTCGAGAAGTGGCGGCGTACGGCCCTTGAGCGCGCCATCGACGTAGATATCCCCCCGCGGGCGCACTTGCAGCTTGATGACCGCAGGGAGCGTCGGGAACAGCAGGCGGCGCGCCTCACGCCCGGCCACGCCGAGCAGCAGGATCGCGGCAACGCCTCCCGCCCCATAGGCGAGCAGGCGGCGCCGGTGCGCCGTCCTCTTCTTCGCATCGGGCGTGTAGAACGAATGCAGGCGCACGCGCGTGTCGGTGAAATCGCCCGCCTCCGCCAGCTCCTCCGCCCGGTCGGGATGGCGATGCCGCAGCGACTTGGCGAAATCCTCGGTGACGAGCAGGCGCTCGGCCGAAGCGAAGCGCGACGCCGCGGCCGCCGCGGTGAGCCCGTCGCCGAAAACTCTCGCCTCCGAGCCCTGCACCGTGAGCGCGAGCGGCCCGTAGTTCAGGCCCGCTTGCACGGGAAGCGAAGAGTCGCCGCCTCTCAGGGCCTGCGCGATTTGCAACGCCCTCGCCGGATCGCCGAACAGCACGACGGCGAGGCCGTCGCCGGCGTCGAGCACGATGCGATCCCCTTCGGGGACGGCCGCGATCGCCGCTCTCGCCCGTGCCTCGAGTCTCTCCTTGAGCGCAGCCTGTTCGGCTACCGGACGCGTATCGAATTGCGCGATTCGCAGGAACGCGACGTTGGCGTGGACAGGCAAGGCGGTGGGCACATTCGCATTGTAGCGACCCCGCGCCACTGTAAGCCGATGCCTACTTGGAGGTCGGAAGCGTTCCTACTGAAGCGCTTCGCATTTGGGGGCAGAATGGCGCTTCCCCCGCACCAACCGATTCCGCACCATGAACTCGTGGCTGAAAGACATCGATCGCGCGACCACCGAAGCCGAAATCGTCTCCCGCACGCGCGACTATTGCTCGCTCGTGAGCCCCCGCGACCTGCAGCGCCTGCCGGAGGATTGCAGGCAGATCCGCATCGAGAACCAGGGCGATATCCCGCTTCTGCGCGAGCGCCTGGCGACGGGTTTCGCGAGCGCGCGGGCCGACGCTTCCGAGCTGGAAAAACTGCGCGACCTGGTGAGCTATCTCTCGCGCGCCACCGAGCGCCTGGGGGAAATCCGCGGCCGCGGCGAGACGCCCAGACTGTAGGAGCATTCCTACCCGGCGTTGTCGGCGCCTCCTACAGCATTTCCGGGAGGCCGCTTCGATAATCAGTCCTTAATCGCGAATGCCGGCCGTCCCCAGCGGCTGAATTTGATGATCGGCTGGTATCACCTGATCGACAACGCCACGAGCAGCCCGGAAGTCGTCGCCGCCGCCCGCGACTATCTCGCCTCATGGACTCCCCAGGAGATTTCCCTGCTGCCGGAGCGCTGCCGCCCGGGCCGGACGCTGCGCGACGCCTCGGACATCGAATTCCTGCACGACATCGTGATCGACGAATACCGCAGCTCGCACGCCACGGGCGAGGAGCTCTCGCGCCTGCAGGAGCTCACGAGCTTCCTGGTGCGCGCGTCGCAGCGGCTCGCGGAGCTTGGCGAGCACAATGCGCCCCCCGGGCCGGGCAGCGCCCCCCGCAGGAGATCCGGGGACTCCGCCGAGGGCTGACCTGCCTCGGGCGGCGAGGAAACTTATCCCCGGGCGGTTCCTCGAAACCGCATGAAGCTCCCCAGCCCCAAGGAATTCGCATCCCTCCTCCTGGCCACGGTCAAGAGCTGGATGCGGGACAACGCCGGCAGCATGGGCGCCGCCCTCGCCTTCTATACCCTCTTCACGATGGCCCCGCTGCTGATCCTGGTGATCATGCTCGCCGGGTTCTTCATCGGCCGCGACGAGGCGCAGGCGCTCCTCATGAATCAACTCTCGGGCCTTCTCGGGGAAGCCGGAGCGGCCGGCGTGAAGTCGGTGCTCAACGCGGCGCACGACGACAGCAAGGGGGTCGTCGCCTCGATCGTCGGGTTCGTGACGCTCATGCTCGGCGCGACCACGGTGTTCGCGGAATTGCGCAACGACCTGGATCGCATCTGGCAGGTCAAGCCCGCGAAATCCTCGGGCATATGGAACTACCTGCGCTCGCGCCTGCTCTCGTTCGGCATGGTCGCGACGATCGGCTTCCTGTTGCTTACATCTCTCGTAGTGAGCGCGGCGCTCGCGTACGTCGGCAGCGTGATCGGAGGTGGGGCGATCCTCCTCTACTTCCTCGACTTCGTCGCATCCATTGCCGCCCTCACGTTGCTCTTTGCAGCGATCTTCAAGATCCTTCCCAGCCAGCGAATCGAATGGAGGGACGTCTGGGTGGGATCGGCGATGACCGCGCTTCTTTTCTGGGTGGGAAAGTTCCTGATCGGGCTCTACCTCGGCAAGAGCACCATCACCTCGGAATTCGGCGCCGCGGGTACCCTCGTGGTGGCCATCGCGTGGG
>JBGOST010000061.1:0-8228 GCA_041476125.1 Usitatibacter sp.
CGACGAAGCGGTGACCTCGGGGAGCCTCTCGGTGCAGGAATCCGGCACGGCGCTGCGCCATGCGTGCGCCGAAGCGCGCGCGATCTACCTCGACGCGGCCGCAGCGCGGCTCGGCGTCGCGCTCGAAACCCTTACCGTCGACGATGGCGCCATCGTGAGCACCCATGGCGCGCGCACGAGCTACTGGGAGCTCGCCTCGGCCGATCTCCTCGACCGCGAGGCCACCGGGAAAGTGGCGCCCAAGCCCGCGAGCGCGCACCGCATCGTCGGCGATGCCATCGAGCGCCTCGACCTGCCCGACAAGGTCTTCGGCACGCCGTGCTTCATCCATGATCTCGAGCTGCCGCGCATGCTGCACGGTCGCGTGCTGCACCCGCCGTCCGTCGGCGCGACGCTGGTCGGCTTCGACGAGGCGCGCGTGCGCGCGATGTCGGGTGTGGTCGCCGTCCCCCGCGACGGCTCGCTCGTCGGCGTGATCGCCGAGAGCGAGGCGCTCGCCGATGCCGCGCTGCAGAAGCTCGCCGCAGTGGCGACCTGGCGGCGCGGCGCCGACTTGCCCGACGAAGCGGCGCTGCCCGCGTGGCTCAAGGCGCAGCCGGCCGACACGAGCGTGGTCGAGAGCAAGGCCGCCCCGGCGCCGCGGCCGGTCGCGCGCACCATGACCGCGCGCTATTCGCGCCCCTACCTCGCGCACGCTTCGATTGCGCCGTCGTGCGCGCTCGCGCAATGGGAAGAATCGGGCGTGCGCGTGTGGACGCACAGCCAGGGAATCTTCAACCTGCGCCGCGACTTGGCGCTCGCATTCGGCCTCGCCGAGGATCGGGTCGTCGTCGCGCACGTGCAAGGGGCGGGCTGCTACGGGCACAACGGAGCCGACGATGTCGCGTTCGACGCGGCGTGGCTCGCGCGCGCCGCACTCGGCCGCCCGCTTCGCCTCCAGTGGTCGCGTGCCGACGAGCTCGCATGGTCGCCGTTCGGCCCCGCGATGTGCGTCGAGCTCGAAGCCGACCTCGACGATGCCGGCGCGGTGGCCGCGTGGCGGCACACGATCTGGAGCAACGGCCACACGTCGCGTCCCGGGCGCGCGAAGGCGCCCGCGCTGCTGGGGGCGTGGCACCTCGAGAAGCCTTTCGAGCGCCTGCCGGCGATCAACCCGCCGGTGGCCGGTGGCGGCGGCGCGGAACGCAACTCGATTCCGCCATACGAGTTTCCCGCGCGCCACGTCGTCTGCCATCGCGTGCTCGCGATGCCGCTCAGGACTTCCGCGTTGCGCTCGCTCGGCGCCTACACGAATGTGTTCGCGATCGAGTCGTTCATCGACGAAATCGCCGCCCAGGCCGGTGAAGATCCGCTGGCGTTCCGCCTTCGCCACATCGTCGACCCGCGAGCGCGAACCGTGATCGAGCGCGCGGCGGCGAAAGCCGGATGGAGCCGCTGGCAGAAGCGCGAAGGGTTCGGCCACGGCATTGGCTTCGCCCGCTACAAGGGCGCGGGCGCGTACTGCGCCGTGGTCGCGGAGATCGAGGCGGAAGCGGAAATTCGCGTGCGCCGGCTGGTGATCGCGGTCGATGTCGGGCTCGTCATCAACACCAATGGGGTCGCGAACCAGATCGAGGGTGGGGCGATCCAGGCGGCGAGCTGGACGCTCAAGGAAGCGGTGCGCTTCGACCGCGAGAAAATCACGAGCGACAGCTGGGAGACTTATCCGATTCTTCGCTGCTCCGAGGCGCCCGCGGTCGAGGTCGAGATCGTGTCGCGCCCCGACTGCCCGGCGGTGGGCGCGGGCGAAGCGGTGCAGGGCCCGGCGGCCGCGGCGATCGCGAACGCCGTGTTCGATGCGCTCGGCGTGCGCGTGCGCGACCTTCCCCTCACCGCGGAGCGCATCACAGCAGCCCTCGCGTAAGTCACGATTCGTTGCAATCGATTACATGGTCGGTTGAGCGCCTTCGATAGGCTGGTTTCTCCGCAACAGGAAGAGGAACCGCCATGCGGAACGCCGCTCCCACCATCCATTTCGCGTTCGATCCCGATGCCGCGCAGTGGTCCGACATCGAATGGCTCGACGAGTCCGACATCGCGCGAACGCCGCATCGCTTTGTCGGCGGGCGGAATTCGTGGATCGCACAGACGTTCGTGCGCCTTCGCCGGCACCTCGAAGCGCGCGGATGGAATGCCACAGCGGGCCCCCATGGGGTGCCGGGCGCCGTCACCATCGTGCATCGCGACGACGCCAACGACTTTCGCGGCGGCAGGCATGACTCGTTCCTCGTCGTCGTGCGCGCCGATCGCGCGCCGGTGGCGGCGTGCGACTACGCGATCGTGCAGAACGGCCTCGCACCCAAATCCCACGAGCGCTTCATCCCGCTCTGGCCGCAGCCCGGGCTCGTTCCCCGCGATCCCGCGCGCGGCACGACGATCGAGCGCATCGCCTACCACGGGCGCGTGGGCACCGCGCCGGCGTGGTTCTACCACGAGTCGCTGCGGCGCTCTCTCGCGCGGCGCGGCATCCGCTTCGACGTGAGGGAAGCGTTCTGGGAAGACTACGAGATGGTGGACATCGCGGTCGCGGCGCGCGACGAGGTGCCCGGGATCCTCGCCACCAAGCCGGCGACGAAGGTCTACAACGCCTGGCTCGCCGCGGTCCCCGTTCTCGCCGCGCCGGAGCCCGCCTACCAGGAGATTCGCCGCTCGCCGCTCGACTTCCTCGAGATCCACGACGCCGGGGACGTGCTGCGCTGCGTCGACCAGTTGCGAGCAGGCCCGGCGCTGTACCGGGAGATGGTCGCCAACGGCCTTGCGCGGGGACGCGAGTTTTCGGTGCAGGCCGTGCGGCGGCGCTGGCTCCTGCTCTTTGAAAGGGAGATCGTCCCGGCGTTCTGGGCCGCCCGCGATCGGCTGCCTTCACGGCGTCTGTGGTTCATGCGCGCGATGGCGCGGCAGAAGATCGAAAGCCGGCTGTTTCGCATGCGGGTGGCGATCGAGCGCTCGCGGCCCGCCGCGCGCAAGCAATTCGCCTATGAGGCGCTCACGAAAGCCACTGCCTGATCCGCTCGTAGACTTCCCTGCGATCGAGCAGATCCAGGTGCCCCATGCCGTAACCGATCCACACGCTCGACTCCGGAAATGAAAGGTCGCGCCCCGGGTCGGCGTGCCGGCCCAGGGCGCTGTCCACCGGGACGAGCCCGTCGCCCAGAAGCCGCTCGCCGAGGCCGCCGGCCTTTTTCGACACTGACGCGGCAATCGCATAACACTGCACGCCGCCCGGCAGCGGCACCGCGGCGCGTTCGTCCTTCGCGGGCGCAAAGCGGTTGCGATGCCGCCAGTCCTCGTCCAGCAGGTTGCCGAAGCGCAGGTCGGTGATGCCGGCGCTGCGGATCTTGCCGAGGCGGGCGAATGCGACCGTGTACGGGCTCGCGTCCAGGACGACATTCACCCAGTTGCCGCCGCGTTCCAGCGGGGCGCCATGGTGCGGCGTGCCGAGGAAGACGATCTTGCGAAGCGGCCGCAGCCAATCATGCCCCGCGAGCTTGCCGTAATGGCAGGCGCTGCGCGCAAGCAGCCCGCCCATGCTGTGCCCGATGATGGCCAGCTCCTCGACCGGCACCGGCCACGCTTTCAGCAGCGCATCGATTTGCTCCGCAAGGGCGCGGCCGTTGACGGAGACATGGAGCCCGCTGTTGTAGTGCAGGTACACCGGAGTGAAAGCCGCGTCGGCGGCCAGGCGAGCGCCGTGATCATGTTCCTTGCGCCGCCATTGCAGGTCATTGAGGCACAGCCCGTGCACGAGCAGCACGACGCTGCCCCGCGGCTGCGCAATCGCTTCGGCCAACGTCGCCCTCATGAGCTCGAGCGGCGTTCCATCCCGGCGCAGCCGCATGGAGATCGCCAGGGGGTTCCCGCTCGCGGCGAGGTATTCGCCCAGCACGCCGTTCAGCGCGGAAACCACGGCTTCGCGCTCGACCGACGACGGGTCCTGTTCCAGCAGTGGGGCGAGCTGCGCGAGAATCGCGTTGATTCCACCGCCCGCGAGGCGGGTCACTCCGCGGATGATCCGGTAGACCATCCCGGAGATTCCCTTCATCGGCTGCTGCGTGGGCGTGCCGAGAACCCCCGGAGCGCGGGAAATGTTGTGATGCATGGTCTCGACGAGGCTGGTCAGGCCGATGACCGCGTCGATGGCGAGCCGGCTGAGCCCCTGGACGTCGGCGGCGCGAAGATGAGTGGACTTCCGGGTCATGGTGCATTCTGTCATGGCGCCCGATGTAGACTCGCTCATGACCGGCGCACGCCCGTGGCACCGCTTCTACGGAAAGGTGCCCGTAACGCTCGACTATCCCGAGGTCACGCTGTACGAGGCGCTGGCCGCGACCGCTCGCCGCGTGCCCGGGGCGATCGCGTGGGATTTCTTCGGCACGCAGTCCACGTACCGTGAATTGCTCGCCGAGGTCGATCGGTGCGCGGCCGCGCTCGCCGCCGAGGGGCTGCAGGCGGGAGACCGGTTCCTCATCTCCATGCCGACGTCGCCGCCCGGCGTGATCGCGTTCTACGCCGCCATCCGCCTCGGCGCATTGCCGGCGCTGATCCATCCCCTCTCGACCGCGCCCGAGATCGCGCACTACCTCGACCAGACCGGCGCTCGCATCGCGCTCACGCTCGACGCGTTCTTCGGCCCGCTCGCCGCCGCGGCGCCGAAACAGCCGCTGCAGAAAATCATCCTGGCGCGCATACCCGACTACCTCCCGGCGTTGAAGAGCCTCGGGTTCTGGCTCACCAAGGGCCGCAAGATTCCGCGTCCTCCCGCGGATCCCCGCATGCGGTGGTGGAAGGCCTTCATGGACTCGGGCGCGGGCGCGCCCCCCAAGCCCGCGGCGAGCACCAACGATCCCGCGGCGATCCTCTTTTCCGGCGGCACCACCGCATGGCCCAAGGGCATCGTGCTCTCGCACCGCAATTTCATCGCGGAGGGCATGCAGGCGGGCGCGTGGTGCGCGCTGGGCGAAGGCGACGCGATCCTCGCGATCCTGCCGATCTTCCACGGCTTCGGTCTCGGCGTATGCGTGAACGCCGCATTCATGGCGGGCGGCAAGTCGATCCTCGTGCCGCAATTCAGCGCCGCGATCGTGGCACAGCGGTTGCGCACCGACCGCCCGAACGTGCTGGTGGGCGTGCCCACGCTCTTCGACGCGCTCACGCGCGATCGCTCGCTCGCGAACGTCGACCTGTCGTGCCTCACCGCCTGCTACTGCGGCGCGGACACGCTGCCGCGGGAAGTGAAGGAACGCTTCGAGAAGCTGGTGGCCGACCGCGGCGGCAAGGTGAGGCTGCTCGAAGGCTACGGGCTCACCGAAGCCGTGAGCGGCATCATCGCCACGCCGATCGAGGATTACCGCGAGGGCTCCATCGGCGTGCCGCTGCCCGACATGCTGGCGAAGATCTGCATCCCCGAAAGCGTCGACGAAGCCCCCGTCGGCGAGGAGGGCGAGATCTGCGTCTCGGGCCCGGCGGTGATGCTCGGCTACCTGGATGACGCGCCGGCCACCGCGCAGGCGCTGCGCGTGCACGCCGATGGGCGCACGTGGCTGCACACGGGCGACCTGGGCCGCATGGATGCCGACGGCTTCTTCTACTTCTCCGTGCGCCTCAAGCGCATGATCAAGTCGTCGGGGTTCAACGTTTACCCCGCGCAGGTGGAAGCCGTGATGCGCGAGCACCCCGCCGTGGCCGAGGCCTGCGTCATCGGCGTGCCCGACCCCGCGCAAGTCGAGCGGGTGGTGGCGTACGTCGTGCTGCGCGATCCGTCCCAGGCGGGGCCGCAGATGGAACAAGCGCTCATCGCGCATTGCCGCGAGCGGGTGATCAAGTGGTCCTGTCCGCGCGAGGTGGCGTTCCTCGACGCCCTGCCGCTCACGAAGGTCGGCAAGGTCGACTATCGCGACCTGGTGCGGCGGCATGAAGGCAAGACGCCGGCAAAGGACGAAGCATGAGCGCATCGAACATCCCCGCCCACGGCGGCGAGCGCGTTGCGGCCGCACTCGCGGCGAACGGCGTGCGCTTCGTCTTCACGCTCTGCGGCGGGCACATCTCGCCGATCCTCGTCGCGGCGAAAGCGCGCGGGATTCGGATCATCGACACGCGCGACGAAGCCACCGCCGTGTTCGCGGCCGATGCCGTGGCGCGCCTCACGGGAACGCCGGGCGTGGCGGCGGTCACCGCGGGACCCGGGCTCACCAATACCATCACCGCGCTGAAGAACGCGCAGCTCGCCCAATCGCCGGTGGTGCTGCTGGGCGGCGCCGCGCCCACCGCGCTGCAAGGGCGGGGCGCGCTCCAGGACATCGAGCAGCTGCCGCTCATCGCGCCTCACGTGAAGCTCGTGAAGCAGGTGCGCCGCGTGGTCGATCTCGGGCCCGCGGTCGAGGAAGCGCTCGCGGTGTCGCGCGAAGGCGTGCCGGGGCCGGCCTTCGTCGAGTGTCCCGTGGACCTGCTCTACGACGAGAAGCTCATCCGCGGCTGGTATGCCGATGCGGCCGGCAAGGGCACCTCGGCCGCGGACCGGCTGCTGCGCTGGTATCTCAACCGCCACGCAAATCGCATGTTCGCCGGAAGCGGCACGCCCTACTCGCCCGTTGCGCGCACGGTGGCCGTTCCGGTGGCAAGCGAGTCCGCGCTCGCGCGAGCCGCGGAGGCGCTCGCGCGCGCCGAGCGCCCGTTGTTGGTGATCGGCAGCCAGTCGATCGTCGAGGCATCCGCGGCCGAAAGCGTGGCCGCGGCGGTCGATCGCCTGGGCGTGCCGGCTTATCTCTCAGGCATGGCGCGCGGGTTGCTCGGCCGCGACGCGAGCCTGCAAATGCGGCACGCGCGCAGGAAGGCGCTGCGTGAAGCCGACTGCGTGCTTCTCGCCGGCGTGCCGTGCGATTTCCGCCTCGACTATGGCAAGCACGTGCGCCGCTCCGCCACCCTCATCGCCGCCAATCGCAGCCGCAAGGATGCGCGCCTGAACCGCAAGCCGTCGATCGAGGCGATCGGAGACGCGGGGCGCTCCATCGCCGCACTCGCCGAGCGGGTGCGAGACCGGGCGAAGCGCCCCGATTGGATCGCGACGCTGCACGCGCGCGATGCCGAGCGTGAAGCCGAGATCGACGCGCAGGCCGCGCCTTCGGGCAAGCACGTGAACCCGGTCGCGTTGTTTCGCGCCATCGAGCGCACCGCGGGCGATAACGCGGTGTTCGTCGCCGACGGCGGGGATTTCGTCGCCACCGCGTCGTACATCCTTCGCCCGCGCGGGCCGCTCGCGTGGCTGGATCCCGGCGCCTTCGGCACGCTGGGCGTGGGCGCCGGATTCGCGCTCGGCGCCGCGGTCGTGCGGCCCGGCGCGGAGGTGTGGCTCATCTGGGGCGACGGCGCGAGCGGCTACGGGCTCTCCGAGCTCGACACCTTCGTGCGCCATGGCATCGCGGTCATCGCGGTGGTGGGCAACGATGCCGGCTGGACGCAGATCGCAAGGGAGCAGGTGAAGATGCTGGGCGACGACGTGGGCACCGTCCTCGCGCGCACCCACTACCACGAAGTCGCGAAAGGCTTCGGCGCGGAGGGCCTGGAAATCCGCACCGATGCCGAAGTGGGCCCCGGGCTCGCGCGGGCGCGCGAACTCTGCGCTGCGGGCCGGCCGGTGCTGGTCAACGTGTGGCTCGACAAGACCGAGTTTCGCGAGGGGTCGATCTCGATGTGAGGGCGCCTGCTCGCGATGAGGCCAGGCCATCCAGTACTTCTTAGGCGTCAGGAGCGACATTGCGTACAGTCGTGCTAGCAATACCATCCATCCTTCTTTTCGCATGTGCCACAACGCCCGAGCGTGGCGTTGAACAGGTGCAAATGGTGACAGCGGGACAAAAGGAGAGGCAATGCAAGTCGCTTGGAGTCTTCACGGTAAATCAGCGCGGCGGACCCGACAAACCTGGCAGCGCGCTGACCAAAGCCCGGAACGAGGTATTGCGCCGTGGCGGAAACGGGATCCTCGTTATTTCCAACAGCGTGGATTGGGAGGAAGGCGCAGCCGTGAATGCGGAAGCACTTCAATGCCAATTTTGAGCGTGACGCCTAACAACGCATAAGATGCACGCATGCGCGATGGCATCGAGACCCTGAATGACAACTTGAGCCGGCTGCACCGCGAGGTGCGCGAGTACTTTCCGTTCGTCGTGCGCATCTCGGTGGCGCTGTACGACCCG
>JBGOST010000062.1:0-8200 GCA_041476125.1 Usitatibacter sp.
AACCAGTGTTCCTGCGGCACCTCGTCGCGCGCGATGGCGATGAAGCTCGCGAGCCGGGACTCGGACGCCAGCAGATCGTAGTACGAGGCATCGAGGCGGCCCGGCCCCTCGGCATCCGCCAGACGGAAACCGATCGAGAACGCGCCGCGCGTGCCGTCGTACAGAAACGCCCAGTTCATCGCGTCGGCGAGCGCATCGCAGCGACGGGCGAGATCATCGAGTCGTCCGCGCGGCAGATCAGGCGACGACTCGAGGGCATGCGCCGCGCCGATCGCCTCCTCGAGAGACCGCCCCCAGATGGCGACATCGTCGGCCTCGGGCCCGGTCAGCGCCGCCGCGGCCAGGCGCTCGAGCGTCGTGCGCAGGTCGGCCATGCGGCGCGCAGCGCCCGCAAGGCGCTCACTCGCCGGCCCCTCGGCCCTGAACTCCTCACGAAGCAAGTCGAGGTTGTGCTGCGCAAGGGTGCACGCGGCCCGCAACGGTGTGGCGCCATGCGCGCGACGCCCCAGCACGGTCAGCGCGTCATCCAACACACCCGCCGTGTCGGCAACGCCGGCGACAGCACGTCCGGGGTCACCTGCATCTGTGGCGAGCTCGCGCAGTCCAGCGGAGAGCGCCATGAGCGCCCCGGCGAAATTGCCGCTGTCCACGGTCGAGACGTAGCGAGGCGCGAGCGGGGCAAGGCTTTCCGTGTCGTACCAGTTGAGCAGGTGTCCTTCGTGGCGCTCCAGCGCCTCGATCGTCACGAGTGCATTCTCGATCCGGTCCGCCAGCGGCGCGCTCCCGAGGTAGCCGAGGTCGTGCGCGGCAAGCGTCGAGAGCAGGCCCATGCCGATATTGGTCGGCGACGTACGGTGCGCGATGCGCAGCCCCGGAATCTCCTGCACATTGTCGGGCGGCAGCCAGTGATCCTGCGCCGTCGCATATCGCTCGAAGTAGAACCAGGTCCGACGCGCGATGCGGCGCAGCTGTTCGGTGTCCTCGGCGCCCAGCGCCAGGCGGCGCGGAACCACCGGCCGGCTGAGCCACCACGCGACGACTGGCGATGCGAACCATGCCGCGAGGAATGGCAGCGCTACCGGAAACTCACCCGCCCGCATCGGAAAGACTCCCAGCAGAATCGCCAGCGCGACCGCCGGACCAACCCACATTTCGGCAATGAAGACGCGTGGACCCTGACGCGCGAGCAACCCGGCGGCACGCGCCGCCGTCGCGGCGGCGGTCTCCCACTCCAGCAGCCGGCGTTGCGTGATCACCATGCGGACGAGCGAGAGGACGATGGCGTGCACCATCTCGAAGGCGTGGTAGGGAAGCAGGACGATCTGAAGCAGCACTTGTGCGCCTGCCGTCTCCAACTCCGCCCATACGTCGTGCAGGAACACGCCCAATGGTTGCTGCGGACGAGCGCCGCCGGCGAAGTGCACCAGCGGCGGAGCTAGCGGGAAGCCGAGCACCGCGAGTGTCGCCAGGGTCCAGGCGAGCGGCGAGCCCGGGAGCCAGATCCACGCCGAGGCGAGCGCGGCCACCAGCGCCGGGGCAACCAGGCTGCGGCGCAGGTTGTCGAGGATCTTCCAGCGACTGATCAGGGGCAGATGGGTGCGTTCGAGACCGTGCCGCGTCGGCACCACCGGCAGCAGGCAGAACAGAATCTGCCAGTCACCCCGTACCCACCGGTGCTGACGCCGCGCGTGAGTGAGGATGCTCGAGGGGAAGTCGTCCACCACCTCGATGTCTGAGATGAGCGCGCAACGTGCGAACAGGCCCTCGAACAGATCGTGCGAGAGCATGGCGTTCTCCGCCACGCGACCCTCGAGCGCGGCGGCGAACGCATCCACGTCGTACAGCCCCTTGCCGGTGAAGATGCCTTCAGCAAACAAGTCCTGATAGGTGTCCGATACCGCGGTCGTGTAGGGATCGAGACCGGTGTGCCCGGCGTAGGCCCGAGCGAAGAGCGAGCCGGCCGCGCTCGCCATGGTGACGCTGACTCTGGGCTGCAGGATTCCGTATCCCTCGACGACCCTTCTCAGCCGGGGATCGAAGCGCGGACGATTGAGCGGGTGCTCGATCACGCCGATCAGCTGCCGCGCCGCATCGCGCGGCAATCGCGTGTCACTGTCGAGCGTGATGCAGTACCGGACATGTGGCAAGATCTCCGGGGCGCCAACCCGCACGGTGAAGCTCGTGTCGGTGGCGCCGCGCAGCAGCCGATTGAACTCCTCGATCTTGCCGCGTTTGCGTTCCCAGCCCATCCACACGCCCTCGCTGGCGTTCCATCGGCGTGCCCGGTGGAAGAGGTAGAAGCGATCGGACGTGACGGGGGCGTAGCGTGCGTTGAGCGCCTCGATCCCCGCGACCGCCGTCGCGAGCACCTCGTCCTCGCCCTCCAGGCGCTCAGCCGCCCCGTCCGGGAAGTCCGTGAGCAGCGCAAAATGAATGTGCGGATCCATGTTGCCGAGCGCATGCACCTCGAGGTGCTCGACCAGAGCCTTCGCGCCCTCGACCGAGGAAATGAGGGTGGGCACGATCACCATGGTGCGCGCGTCTTCGGGCACGCCGGCGCGCAGGTCGAGGCGCGGCAGGGGCAGCGGGCGCGCCACCCGGTGGACAAGGCGGTGGATGAACGCGACCGCCAGCTCGCTGGCAGGGATGAGCGCGAGTGCGCCCACCCAGCTCCACATCCAGTAGGGCGCCGCCGCCGCTCGCGCCACGGCGACCGCAGCTGCCACGCCGAGCGCCGTGATCAGGGTGATCGAGCCGAAGTACAGAGGCGTCGCGTGCACGAGCAGCATTCGTTTCAGCCGTTGCGACGGCGGCGGGAGGTGCGCCACGTCGGTCTCGAGCTCCCGTCGACCGGATCCGATCAGGTGGTAGCCCACGTGCGCGGATCGCGAATCGGCGCCCAGCTTCTCGGCCGCCTGTCGCGCGCTCTCGATCGCGCGCAGAGCGACGCGCACCTGCGCATCGCCAGTCGGGTCTGCCAGCGCCTCGACCGCGTGCCGGTATCGGTCGCGGCTCTTGAACTCCATCCGGCCGTAGACGCCGGATGGGTCGCGGTGGAGGACCTGCTCGATCAGGCTGACGGCCTCGACGTACTCGTTCCAGTCCAGCGTCGCACACAATCTGAGACTCGTGATCGAGTTGCCCATCGACAGATGGTTCATCGCCTGGCGCTGGTGTTCGGCCCGCACGGCTTCCTCGACCGTGGTGCCGGCAGCCTTCAGCCACTCTTCGAGCTGCTTGCGAAGCCCGGCGGCGCCGGCACCGGACTCGCGCATTCGCTGGAGCAGCTGGTCCACGAACGCGACATGGAGGACCCGCGGGAGTGGAAGCACCCGGCCGCTCGCTCTTCCGCTCTCGAAGGCTGCAAAGTGCCGATCGGCCTCGAGCCGGCCCGCACGGCTCTCGATCAGTTCCTCCGAGAGCCGGTGCAGATGCTCAATCAGGGCCAGCTTGAGCATGCTGGGCCACGCCCACAACTCGCCGATGCTGAGTGCCGCGACGGTCTGGTAAGCGTGGATGAAGCGATCGAGCCGATGCGGGTCAAGCCGAGCGTCGCTGTAGCGGAGCAACTCGACGGCCATCGCATACACGCGCGCCGTGCCGGAAAGTTCGCGGGTTGCCAGCTTCGGCAGCTCGCGGTAGTAACGGCTCGGAAGGTGATGGCGGATCTCGCGCATCTCACCTTCCACGAGATGAAAGTTGTCGAGCAGCCATTCGGCTGCAGGCGCGATCGGCTCGCCCCGCCGCACGTCGCCGGCGAGGATGCGATACGCGTCACGGAGCACGCGCGCGTCGTCTGACAGGCGGCGAAGCAGGCGAGGAGGGCCGCGCCGTGGGTTTCGCGCCAGCGTGAATTCCGCAGCCAGCGCGCGGGCGCGTTCCTCGAGGCGCTCGACGCCGAGAAGCTCGCCGTGCAAGGGGCTGGAGTCGAGGCCGATCAGTCGGAGGCGCGCCCCGTTCGGCGGATGAGCAGGGGACGGCGTGGCGCGAGTGCTTGCCAACTGCCTGCCGACCTTTCGCAATGGAACGCGGGGCACCCGCGTCGCCCGATCGAGACGACCGGGCCAGTGTAACAGGATTGCGTCCGTCGGGCCGTCTGGTTTGGCGCTTTGGCGCTCGACGGCTTGAAGAACGAGATCAGTCCGTGTCGCGACCGAGTCTTGTCACCAGCGCTGCATATCGAGGATCCTTGCGGATCGGGTCGAGCCGAGGGTGAACGCGCAGGAACACGAGGCCGGTAGCCCCCTCTTGCACGGCAACGTCCAGCCATCGAAACGCCTCGTCCGCATCGCCCAGGCTCGCGTGCACCGCCGCGATTCCCCATGCCGATACGACGCGATGGGAGCGGGCCGCGGTCAGTTCGGCGAGCATGCGTCGGGCTTCGTCCATGTGCCCCATGCTGGCCTCGAGGTGCGCCAGACCGAAGGACGGACCCGCCACACCGCCCGAAAGCCGCCGCCCCTCCTCGTACTGGGCGCGCGCCTCGTCGAAGCGACCGAGCATTTCGAGCGAGCGCGCCAGATCGGTATGAGCGCCATCGAATCGCGGGTCGATCTCGATCGCCATTCGATAGTAGACCACGGACTTCTCATATTCGCGGGCGTAGAAGTAGGCGTCTCCCACCGCGGTGTGGAGAATCATCGAGAGCGGATCGAGGCTGAGCGCCTTGAGCATGGACCGCTGCGCCTCGTCGTGCCGCTCGCAGCAGTACTGGATGCGGCCGAGTATCTCGTACGCCGTGCTCAATCCCGGATTCAGCTCGATGGCCCGCTCCAGCGAACGTATCGCTTCGTTCTGATCCCGCTGCCGAGACATCACGTCACCGATCACCGCATGGGCAAGGGCCACGGATTCGTCCAGCTCGAGTGCCTTGCGAGCAGCCGCCATCGCCTCCGCACTGGCTTCGGCCGGAGGTGCCATGCCGCGGCTGGCGCGCGTGGCGTGGCATTCTGCCAACCCGGCCCAGGCCGGCGCAAAGCCCGGATCGATCTCGAGCGCGCGGCGATAGTGCCGCATGGCCAGCTCGATCGCCTGGGGCGAAGTGGCCGCGCTCTCATGCCGGCCCTTCAGGTACTCCACGTGAGCCTCAGCATTGACCACCGGGCGTCGGGAGAGCTGCGTCGCTTCGCCAGGTGTCACCTGGATGGCGATCTCCTTCGCCACCGTTTCCGCCAATGCGCTCTGCAGGTCGAGCACATCTTCGAGGTCGCGATCGTAGCGCTCGGACCACAGCGTCTCGTCCGTCCGGGCGGACACGAGTTGCACGCTGATGCGCACTCGATTCCCCACCAGCAGCGCCGAACCCTCGAGTATCGCGTCCACATTGAGCTCGCGCGCAATCTCGGGGAGCGCCTTCTGCACGCCCTTGTACTTCATGGCGGACGTCCGCGAGATGACGCGCAGCGCCTTGATCCTCGAAAGATCCGAGATCAGTGCCTCGGTCATGCCGTCGGCAAAGTACTCCTGGGCGGCGTCGCGCGAGACGTTGTTCAGAGGCAGCACCGCGAGGGAGCGGATGACGTCACGGCCGGGCTCGGGAGCGGCACCCGTCTTGGCGAAGTCGAGAAGTCGGCGGAGCGCCTCGCTGACCTCCCGTGCCGATGCCGGCCGCTGCGTCGCGTCCTTGCTCAGGCAGGATGCGATCAGTCGGTCGAGCTCGGCCGGCGCGTCCTGCCGCAGCGAGCGGATGGAAGGCGGCGCGTTGTTCAGAATCTCGAACATCAGAGCTTCGTTTCGCTCCTTCAAGAAGGGCCGGCGTCCGGTCGCCATCTCGAACAACATGGCACCAAACGCGTACAGATCGGTGCGGGCATCGTCGGCGTTTCCGAGCAGCTGCTCGGGAGCCATGTAGGGAAGCGAGCCGAGAGCCACGCCGGCCTGCGTGATGGCCGTCGCGGTCTCGGCGCCTTGCAGCAGGCGCGCGATCCCGAAGTCGAGAAGCTTCGGCTGGCCCTCGGCCGTCAGTGCGACGTTGGCGGGCTTCAGGTCACGGTGAAGAAACCCGCGCCGGTGGGCGTCATCGAGCGCATCCCCGATCTCCGCCCCGAGCTCGGCCAGCTCTTTGAGGCCCAGCGGGCCCTGTTTCAATTTGGCCTGAAGGGTGCCCCCAGGCACGTACTCCATGACCAGAAAGTCCACGCCGTCCTGCGTATCGAAGTCGTAGATGGTCGCGACGCCGGGGTGGGCGAGGCGGGAGAGGACATGGGCCTCGCGCCGGAAGCGCTGGCGGCTGGTGGCATCGCCGAGGGCTCCACTCGAGAGCACCTTGACCGCCACGTCACGGTTGAGATGCTCGTCGTGAGCCTTCCAGATCTCGCCCATCCCGCCCTCGCCGACCTTCTCGACGAGAAGGTAATGCGCGAGGGTGTTGCCTGCTGACTGCGGCATGCACGCCCTCCAATGGAACGGCGTAGTCTAGTCCAGCGGCCAGCGCTTGACCATGTCGCGCGACACCGGCATGATCCTCCGCTCATGGACTCCCTGCTCGGCAAGACTCTTTCCCAGTACAACATCACGCGAAAGCTCGGCAGCGGCGGGATGGGCGTGGTTTACGAGGCCGAAGACACGCGCCTCGGACGCCGCGTCGCCCTCAAGTTCCTGCCGCCCGACATGGAGCAGGAGGGACAGTCGCTCGAGCGCTTCCAGCGCGAGGCGCGGGCCGCATCGGCCCTGAATCACCCCAACATCTGCACGATCTACGCGATCGAGCAGCACGAGCGCCAGCACTTCATCGTCATGGAACTGCTCGAGGGCCAGACCCTGGCGCAGCTTCTGTCCCGCCAGAAGCTCGAACTGGCCTCCATGCTCGACATGGCGATCCAGATCGCGGACGCGCTGGAGTCGGCGCACGCCAAGGGCATCGTCCATCGCGACATCAAGCCCGCCAACGTGTTCGTCAATCCGCGTGGCCAGGTCAAGATCCTGGACTTCGGCCTGGCCAAGATCGAGGCGGCGCGCCGGGGGCTCGAAGGCAACGGCGCGGCCTCCCAGCTCGAGACCCAGGTGGCGCGCGACGAGTTGACGGTCCCCGGGACCGCCATGGGCACCGTCTCTTACATGTCGCCCGAGCAGGCCCGCGGACAGATGGCGGACGCGCGCAGCGATTTGTTCTCGCTCGGCACCATGCTCTACCAGATGGCGACCGGCACGCTGCCGTTCCCGGGCGAGACCTCGGCGGTGATTTTCGAGGCGATCCTCAACCGTGATCCCGTCCCGGCCAGCCAGTCGAATCCCTCGCTACCGCCGGAACTCAGTCGCATCCTCGACAAGGCGCTCGAGAAGGATCGAAAGATGCGCTACCAGAGCGCCACCGACTTCAAGACCGACCTGATTCGACTCCAGCGCGACATGGATTCGGGTCGAAAGCGCGCGGTAGAGGGCGGCGCCTCGCATGGCGGTTCCACACCCCGGCCCGCCCAGAAATCGCTCGCCGTGCTCTATTTCGAGAACGTGAGCGGGGTCAAGGAAGACGAGTACCTGCGCGATGGCATCACCGAGGACATCATCACCGAGCTGTCGAAGATCAAGGGCCTGAACATTTTTTCGCGCCCCACGGTGCTGGCCTACCGCGACAAACAGGTGACTCCCGCTCAGATCGGCCAGCAGCTGAGCGCCGTCTACGTCCTCACCGGGAGCCTGAGGCGCGCCGGCAGCCGCCTGCGCATCAATGCTCAGCTCGTGGATACACACACGGATTTTCCGTTGTGGTCCGAGCGCTACGATCGCGAGATGCAGGATGTCTTCGAGGTCCAGGACGAGATCGCGCGCAAGATCGCCGAGGCCCTGCGCATCACGCTTTCGCCGCAGGAGCAGGAGGCGCTGGCCCTCAAGCCCACCGAGAACCTGCAGGCGTACGACCTCTATCTGCGCGGCAAGAGCTACGCGCGACGGTTGACGCGGCAGGATCTCGAATTCGCGCTCCAGATGTTCGAGAACGCGGTCGCGACCGACCCCAAGTTCGCGCTCGCCCACGCCGCGATCGCCAAGGTGTGCGCCGAGTACCACTACAACTTCCAGCGCGACGCCAGCTGGATCGGGCGCGCCATGGCGGCCTCACAACGCGCCGTCGGCCTTCAGCCCGACTTGCCCGAAGTGCAGATCGCGAACGCGTGGGTGCTCTACGCGGGCAATCAGTACGACGACGCGGTGCGCTGCGCGCGGCAGGCGATCGAGCGCTAGCGTGACTGCGATGGCGCTTACT
>JBGOST010000063.1:0-8172 GCA_041476125.1 Usitatibacter sp.
AGCGAGCCGTTCGCGCCCTACGACCTGGTGAAGACGATGCGCGCCTCGATCCTGGCCCTCGGCCCCCTGGTGGCGCGCTTCGGCGAGGCGCGCGTCTCGCTGCCGGGCGGCTGCGCCATCGGCGAGCGGCCCGTGGACCTGCACATCAAGGGGCTCGCCGCGATGGGCGCCCACATCGCCATCGAGCAGGGCAACATCCACGCCACGGCCTCGCGGCTGAAGGGCGCGCGCATCTTCATGGACACGGTCACCGTCACGGGCACCGAGAACCTGATGATGGCCGCCTGCCTCGCCGACGGCGAGACGGTGCTCGAGAACGCGGCGCGCGAGCCCGAGGTCGCCGACCTCGCGCGCTGCCTGATCGGCATGGGCGCGCGCATCCACGGGCATGGCGGCGACGTCATCACCGTCCAGGGCGTGGAGCGCCTGCACGGCGTCGAGCACGCCGTGATGCCCGATCGCATCGAGGCAGGCACCTTCCTCGCCGCGGCGGCCGCCACGCGCGGCAGCGTGACGCTCACCGAAGCTCCGGTGGCGAGCCTCGACGCGGTCATTGAAAAGCTGCGCGAATCCGGCGCGGGCATCGCGGTGGGCGAGCGCACCGTGCGCCTCACGATGCGCGCTCGCCCGAAGGCGGTGAGCCTGCGCACCGCGCCCCATCCCGGCTTCCCCACCGACATGCAGGCCCAGTTCATCGCGCTCAACACGATCGCGGAGGGGACCGCGCTCGTCACCGAGACCATCTTCGAGAACCGCTTCATGCACGTGCAGGAGCTGCGGCGCCTGGGCGCGATGATCGACATCGAGGGCAACACGGCGGTGGTCCACGGCGTGGACACCCTCACGGGCGCGGGCGTCATGGCGACCGACCTCAGGGCTTCGGCAAGCCTGGTCATCGCCGGGCTCGTCGCCGAGGGCGAGACCGTCATCGACCGCATCTACCACCTCGACCGCGGCTACGAACACATCGAGGCGCGGATGGCGCAGCTGGGCGCGCGCATCCGCCGTATATCGTGAGCGCCATGATCACGCTGGCGCTCGCCAAGGGGCGCATCTTCGAGGAAACGCTGCCGCTGCTGGCGCGCGCGGGCATCGTGCCCGCCGAGGACGCGGAGGCCTCGCGCAAACTCATCGTCGCCACCAGCCTCGCGCACCTGCGGCTGATCCTGGTGCGCGCCGCCGACGTGCCCACCTACGTGCAGTACGGCGCGGCGGACCTCGGCGTGGCCGGGCGCGACATTCTCATCGAGCACGGCGGGCAGGGGCTCTACCAGCCGCTCGACCTGGGCATCGCAAGATGCAAGATGGTGGTCGCGGTGCGCGAGGGCTTCGACTACGCCAACGCGGTGAAGCAGGGCGCGCGGCTGCGGGTTGCGACCAAGTACATCGGGGCGGCGCGCGAGCACTTCGCGGCCAAGGGCGTGCACGTCGACTTGATCAAGCTCTACGGCTCGATGGAGCTCGCCCCGCTCGTGGGCCTCGCCGAGGCGATCGTCGACCTGGTCGACACCGGCAACACGCTCAAGGCCAACCGCCTGCGCGTGGTGGAGGAAATCCTGCCGGTGTCCAGCCGCCTCATCGTGAACCCCGCTTCCCTCAAGCTGAAGCGCGAGGCGCTGGCCCCTCTCATCGAAGCACTCGGCAAGGCCGCCCGTGGCTAGTCCGCGCCGGCTCTCCAGCGCCGATCCCGGCTTCGCCGCCGAGCTCGAGCGGCTGCTCGCCTTCGAGGCCGCGCAGGATCCCGCCGTCGAGCAAGAGACCGCGCAGATCCTCGAGTCCGTGCGGCTGCGCGGCGATGCCGCGTTGATCGAGCTCACGGCGCGCTTCGACCGCTGGAACCCCGCGCGAGCGGCCGACCTCTTCGTTGCGCTCGATGTAGCGCAAGCCGCGCTGCGCGACCTTCCCGCGGGCGAGCGCGAAGCCCTCGAGTTCGCCGCGGGACGCATCCGCGCCTTTCACGAGCGGCAGGTGCAGGAGTCGTGGCGCTACGAAAACGGCGACGGCGCCGTGCTCGGCCAGCAGGTGACCCCGATCGATCGCGTCGGGATCTACGTTCCCGGCGGCAAGGCGGCGTATCCCTCCTCGGTGCTGATGACGGCCATCGCCGCGAAGGTCGCCGGCGTGGGCGAGCTGGTGATGGCCACACCCACGCCCGGAGGCGAGCTGAACCGCGCCGTGCTCGCGGCGGCCGCGCTCGCCGGCGTCGATCGCATCGTTCGCGTCGGCGGGGCGCAGGCGGTGGGCGCGCTCGCATTCGGCACCGCGAGCGTCCCGGTGGTCGACAAGATCGTCGGTCCGGGCAACGCCTATGTCGCCGCCGCCAAGCGCAAAGTCTTCGGCCGCGTCGGCATCGACATGGTCGCGGGACCTTCCGAAGTGCTCGTGATCGCCGACGGCACCGCGAACGCCGACTGGGTCGCGATGGACCTCTTCTCCCAGGCCGAGCACGACGAGATCGCCCAGGCGATCCTGCTTACGCCCGACGCCGGCCTGCTCGAGCGCGTGGCCGAGTCCATGCGCCGGCAGATCGGCGAGCTGCCGCGCCGCGCCATCATCGAGGCCTCTTTGGCCGCGCGCGGCGCGTTGATCCGCGTGCGCGACCTCGAAGAAGCGTGCGAGCTCGCTAACCGCATCGCTCCCGAGCATCTCGAGCTCGCGGTCGCCGATCCCGAGAAGCTGCTGGCGAGGATCCGCCACGCCGGCGCCGTCTTCCTCGGGCACCACGCGAGCGAATCGCTCGGCGATTATTGCGCCGGCCCCAACCACGTGCTGCCGACTTCGCGCACCGCGCGCTTTTCCTCTCCCCTCGGCGTGTACGACTTCCAGAAACGCTCGAGCATCATCGGCGTCGCGGCCGAGGCGGGGCGGCGCGTCGGGCGCGCGGCGGCCACGCTCGCCCGCTCCGAGGGGCTCGAGGCGCACGCGCGCAGCGCCGAATACCGGACAAATGACTCCGGCCGTGACCCTCTCCCCGTGCCTCTCCCAAGGCAGAGGGAGACCAAGTGAGCAAGGGACCCGAGAGTTTGGTGCGCGAGGAGGTTCGCGCGCTCACGGCCTACCACGTCTCGCCCGCCGAGGGGCTCACGAAGCTCGACGCCATGGAAAACCCGTATCGGCTTCCCGAGGACCTGGCCGCGCGCATGGGCGAGCGTCTCGCGCGGGTGGCGGTGAACCGCTACCCCGATCCGGCCGCGCCGCGGTTGAAGCAGCGCCTGCGCGAGGCGATGGGGATCCCTACTTCGCTCGACGTGCTGCTCGGCAACGGCTCCGACGAGGTCCTGCAGATCATCTCGCTCGCCCTGGCCCGGCCCGGCGCCGTGGTTGTCGCGCCCGAGCCCTCGTTCGTGATGTACCGGCTCGCGGCGATCGCCGCCGGAATGCGCTACGTGGGAGTCGCGTTGAGAAGCGATTTCACGCTCGACGAGGAGACGTTCCTCGCGGCGATCGAGCGCGAGCGCCCCGCGCTCACGTGGCTCGCATATCCGAACAATCCCACCGGCAACCTGTTTCCGCGCGAAGCACTCCTGCGCGTCATCGCCGCTTCCCCGGGGCTCGTCGTCGTGGACGAGGCGTATTACCCGTTCTCCGCGGGGGCGAGCCTGCTCGACCAAGTGGGGCGGCACCCCAACCTGGTGCTCGTGCGCACCGTCTCCAAGCTCGGCCTCGCGGGGCTGCGCCTGGGGCTCGCGATCGGCGCCCCGGCGTGGCTGCACGAGTTCGAGAAGCTGCGCATGCCCTACAACGTGAACAGCCTTTCGGCCGCCGCGGCCGACATGCTCCTCGAGCACCGCGAGGTTTTCGAGCGCCAGGCCGCGGCGATCGTCGCCGAGCGCGCCCGGCTGGAAAGAGCGCTCCCGGCCCTTAAGGGGGTGGCGGCCTTTCCCTCGGCGGCGAACTTCGTGCTCGCGCGCGTGCCCGACGCGCCGCTCGCATTCGAGGCGCTGCGGCAGCGTGGTATATTGGTCCGCACACTCCACGGCACGCATCCCCTGCTCGCCAACTGCCTGAGGCTCACGGTCGGAACTCCCGACGAGAACACGCGAATGCTCGAGGCACTCGCCCAAGCCCTCGGCTGACACCATGCGCAAGGCCGAAATCCAGCGCGACACCAAGGAAACCCAGGTGAAGGTCGCCGTCAACCTCGACGGGCGCGGCAAGTCGCGCCTCGCCTCCGGGATTCCCTTCATGGACCACATGCTCGACCAGCTCGCGCGCCACGGGGCGCTCGACCTCGAGGTGAACGCCAAGGGCGACCTGCAGATCGACGCGCACCACACCGTCGAGGACATCGGCATCACGCTCGGCATGGCGATGGCCAAGGCGCTGGGCGACAAGAAGGGCATCCGCCGCTACGGCCACGCCTACGTCCCGCTCGACGAGGCCCTGTCGCGCGCGGTGGTCGATTTCTCCGGGCGCCCGGGGCTCGAGTTCCACGTCGATTTCCGCCGCGCACGCGTGGGCGATTTCGACGTCGACCTCACGCACGAATTCTTCCAGGGCTTCGTGAATCACGCGCAAGCCACGGTCCATATCGACAACCTTCGCGGCGACAACGCCCATCACCAGTGCGAGACCGTGTTCAAGGCCTTCGCGCGGGCGCTGCGCATGGCGGTGGAGCCCGATCCGCGCGCCGCGGGCGTGGTGCCCTCGACGAAAGGCGCTCTCTAGGCCCCTCTTCGCCTCCCGCACCTCCTTCGCGCGCCCGATCCTCCATGGCACAACGCATCTCGATCGTCGACTACGGCATGGGCAACCTGCGCTCGGTGCAAAAGGCGCTCAAGCACGTGGCGCCCGAGGCCGAGGTGGCCATCACCTCCGATCCCGATGCCATCCGCAGGGCCGACCGCGTCGTCTTCCCCGGGCAGGGGGCGATGCCCGACTGCATGCGCTCGCTCAACGAGAGCGGGCTCGCCGAGGCGATCGTCGAGAGCGCGCGCGACAAGCCCTTCCTCGGGCTTTGCATCGGCCAGCAGATGCTCTTCGAGCGCAGTGCCGAGGGCGACACGCCGGGTCTCGGGCTTCTCCCGGGGCGCGTGCTCGGATTCAAGCCGCGGCCGGGCATGAAGATCCCGCACATGGGATGGAACGAGGTATGGCAGCGAGCGCCGCATCCGCTCTGGAAGGGCATCGCCGACGGCAGCCGCTTCTATTTCGTGCACAGCTATTACTGCGAGCCCGCCGAGAAGACCCTCGAAGCGGCCTCGACCCGCTATCCGGCGCAAGACTTTACCTCCGCCATCGCCCGCGATAATATTTTCGCGACCCAGTTCCATCCCGAGAAAAGCAGCGCCGCGGGGCTCACGCTACTCGGCAATTTCGCCACCTGGGATCCGTCGTGATTCCGCCCCGCCTGCCATGCTGATCATTCCCGCCATCGACTTGAAGGACGGCCAATGCGTGCGCCTCGAGCAGGGCCGCATGGAGTCCGCCACGGTGTTCTCGATCGATCCCGCGAAGGCGGCCGCGCAATGGGCGAAGAAAGGCGCGCGGCGCCTGCACGTGGTCGACCTGAACGGCGCGATGGCGGGCAAGCCGCGCAACGAAGCGGCGGTGAAGGCCATCATCGGCGCGGTCGATTCCGACATTCCGGTGCAGCTGGGCGGAGGCATCCGCGACCTCGACACGGTCGAGCGCTACCTCGACGACGGCGTCTCTTACGTGATCATCGGCACCGCGGCGGTGAAGAACCCGGGCTTCCTGCACGAGGCCTGCGATGCGTTCCCGGGCCACATCATCGTCGGGCTCGACGCCAAGGACGGCAAGGTCGCCACCGACGGCTGGTCGAAGCTCACCGGCCACGACGTGGTGGATCTGGCCAAGCGCTTCCAGGACTACGGCGTGGAGGCGGTGATCTACACCGACATCGGCCGCGACGGCATGATGACCGGGGTGAACATCGAGGCGACGGTGCGACTCGCGCAGGCGCTCTCGGTCCCGGTCATCGCGAGCGGCGGGATGACCAGCCTCGAGGACGTGCGCAGGCTCCGCGAAGTGGAGTCCGAGGGCATCACCGGCTGCATCGCCGGGCGCGCCATCTACGAGGGAAAGCTCGACTTCGCCCAAGCGCTGAAGGTCGCCGCCGGGGAGGGCTGAAAGTCCCTCGCCATGGCCCTCGCCAAGCGCATCATTCCCTGCCTCGACGTGCACGCCGGGCGCGTGGTGAAGGGCGTGAAATTCGTGAGCCTGCGCGATGCCGGAGACCCGGTCGAGATCGCTCGTCGCTACGACGAGGCCGGCGCCGACGAGATCGCGTTCCTCGACATCACGGCGTCCAGCGATGCGCGCGACACGATCGTGGAAGTGATCGAGCGCGTCGCCGACGAGGTCTTCATTCCGCTCACCGTGGGCGGCGGAGTGCGCGCCGTGGACGACGTGCGCAAGCTCCTGAACGCCGGCGCCGACAAGGTGAGCATCAATACGGCCGCGGTGGAGAATCCGGACCTGGTGGAAAGGGCGGCCGCGCGCGTCGGCTCGCAGGCGATCGTGGTGGCGATCGACGCGCGCGCGGCGGGGCGCGGAAAATGGGAGGTCTACACCCACGGCGGGCGCAAGGCGAGCGGGCTCGATGTCGTAGAATGGGCGCGCACCATGGGACGGCGCGGCGCCGGAGAGATCCTGCTCACCAGCATGGATCGCGACGGCACCAAGAGCGGCTTCGACCTCGAGCTCACCCGCGCGGTGTCCGAGGCGGTCACGGTGCCGGTGATCGCGAGCGGGGGCGTGGGAACGCTCGAGCATCTCGCGCTCGGCATCGAGGAGGGCCGTGCCGACGCGGTGCTCGCGGCCTCCGTCTTCCACTTTGGCGAGATCACCATCCCGCAGGCCAAGCGCTTCCTGGCCGCGCGGGGAATCGAGATGCGATTGTGAGCAATCAGGACTGGATCGAGAGCGTGGCATGGAACGCCGATGGCCTCGCGCCCGCGGTGGCGCAGGACGCCGCGAGCGGCGAGGTGCTGATGCTCGCGTGGATGAACCGCGAAGCGCTGCGCCGCACCGTGGAGACCGGCGAAGCCGTTTACTGGTCGCGCTCGCGCAAGGCGCTGTGGAAGAAGGGCGAGACCTCCGGGCACATGCAGCGGGTGGTGGAGGTGCGCCTCGACTGCGACGCCGACGCGGTGCTGCTGCGCGTCGAATCGGTGGCCGGCATCGCGTGCCATACGGGCCGGCGCCGCTGCTTCTTCAACCGGCTCGAAGGAAAGGGCGCGGCGGCGCGCTGGGTGGCGACCGATCCTGTCCTTGCGGCCGCGGAGCCCGGGGATGGCTGAGCGCGACATCCTCGAGCGCCTCGAAGCGGTGCTCGCCGAGCGCCGCGGCGCCGATCCGGCTTCCTCCTACGTCGCCTCGCTGCACGCCAAGGGCCTCGACGAGATCCTGAAGAAAGTCGCCGAGGAGGCGGTCGAGACGGTCGTCGCCTCCAGGGGCGGCGAGCGCGGCTCGATCGTGCACGAGACCGCGGACCTCTGGTTCCACTGCCTCGTCATGCTGTCGTGGCATGGTATTCCCGTCGCCGAGGTGCTCGCCGAGCTCGAGCGCCGCGAGGGCCGCTCCGGCATCGATGAAAAGGCTTCGCGACCGAAAGGAAAAGCCTGATGAACGAAAGCGATTGCATCTTCTGCAAGATCGTCGCGGGCAAGATCCCGAGCCGCAAGGTCTACGAGGACGACGACATGCTCGCCTTCCACGACATCCATCCGCTCGCCCCGGTGCACTTCATGATCATCCCGAAGAAGCACATCGATTCCCTCGCCACCGTCACCGACGAGCACGCCGGGCTCCTCGGGCGGATGATGGCGAAAGCCGGCCGCCTCGCCGCCGAGCAGGGATCCCCGGAGGGCTTCCGCGCCATCGTGAACACGGGTCGGATCGGAAGGCAGGACGTGTATCATTTGCACATCCACATCATCGGCGGCCCCGATCCTCTTCCGCGCATGATCGCAAAGGATTAAGAGAGCGCCGCACGAGGAGAACGCAATGGGTTCACTGAGCATCTGGCATTGGCTGATCGTGCTGGTCATCGTGCTGCTGATCTTCGGCACGAAGAAGCTGCGCAACATGGGCGCGGACCTCGGGGGCGCCGTGAAGGGCTTCAAGGAAGGCATGAAGGGCGAAGAGGAGAAGAAGCCCGCGGGCGAGATCACCGCTTCCTCCAGCACCATCGAGGGCGAAATCAAG
>JBGOST010000064.1:0-8159 GCA_041476125.1 Usitatibacter sp.
AGGCACTTGCGGCCGATCTTCTGGATGTTGCCGAGCGCCTTTTCCTCGATGGTGGTGAGTCCACCCTCGATGTTGCCCTTGGTCGGCTGCGAGTCCGAGAGATCGCTCGTCTTGTGGCGGTTGATCACCTCCTGGTAGCGGTCGAACATGAACTGGAACTTCTTGCGCACCTCGTCGTTGCGGCAGCGCGCCGCGACCAGGTGCTCGCCGCCGGTGAGCTCGGTGGTCTCGCCGAAGACGAGTGTCACGCCGTGCGGATAGAGCTTGTCGAACGCGTTGCCGACCGTGGGGTTGGCGCCGCAGCCCGAGGTCGTGTCGGATTCGCCGCACTTGGTCGACACCCACAGGTCCTTGAGCGGGCGCTCCACGCGCGTGAGCTCGCTCGCCCACTGCACGAACTCCTTCGCCTTCCTGGAAGCGCGCATGACCGTGTCGTGGTCGCCGTGCTGCTCGATGCCGAAGTACGCGACCGGCTTGCCGGTGGCCGCGATGCCGTCGGCCACCTTCTTCGCCCACTGCTCCTCGATGCAGATCACCACCACCGCGGCGACGTTGGGATTGGATCCCGTGCCGATGAGCGTGCGGAAATGCAGGTCGAGGTCCGCCCCGAACTGCAGCCGCCCGTAGGGATGCGGCAGCGCCATTGCGCCCTTGATGTTGCTTTCCACCGCCTGCGCCGCGGCGTTGGAAAGATCGTCGACGGGCAGGATGATCACGTGGTTGCGCACGCCCACGCGCCCGTTCTCGCGCCTGTACCCCCGGAAAGTCGACCTGCCGAGGCTCATGTCCATGTCGATCACCACCGCTTCGTCTTGAGGTTCTGGATGTGCGTGTGCTCGCCGACCTGGATCGGTGCGACCACGCGCCCGATGTCCACGCCGTACTTGATCACCGTCGCGTCCTTCGCGAGCGCCTTGATGGCGAGCTTGTGCCCGATCGGGATGTCGGACTTCGCCGTGACCTCGATCGACTTGTCTTGGTCCATGATCCAGCCGTTGAGCTTCTGGCCGGCCTTCACGCCCTCGACCACGACGACGCCGACCGAGTCGTTCTCGTCGTGAACCACGAAATGAATCATTCCTTTCCCTCCTGTGGCGCGTAGACCATCGATCGTAGGGTGCCGCCTCGCGGGGGTCAACTAGAATGGGCGCCTGACCTGACGAAAACAATGAGGTCATCAATGAGATTTCGCTTCGCGCTCGCTTTGCTCGCCTTCGCCTTCGTCGTTCCGGCCGCCGCCGAAGGGCTCGACGATCTCGCCTGGATCGCCGGCTCAATGAAGTAGCCGCTTGTAGGATTCCGGGAATGCAACTTGGGTGCTGCCGCGCGGTCTCTAGGGGGGACAGAGCACATCCGGTTTCGAGTTGTGGTCTGTCCCCATGATCTTCATCGGAGCTGACCATGCAACTGGGTGACCAAAGGGCGAGCGAAAACGTCGAGGACCGCCGCGGGATGAGCATCGGCGGCGGCGTGGGTATCGGCGCCGTCGTGATCGCCATCATCGCGGCGTTCCTGGGCCTGGACCCGGGGCAGGTCCTGAACACGGTGCAGCAGGTCGCGCCCCCGAAAGAGACAGGGACGCCCATCGAAGGGGTGCCCAGCGACGAGATGGGACAGTTCGTCTCCAAGATCCTCGGCAGCACCGAGGATGTCTGGAGCGAGATCTTCCGCGCCTCGGGCAAGCAGTACCGCAACCCGAAGCTGGTCCTCTACACGGGCGCGGTTCGCTCGGCGTGCGGCCTGGGACAAACGGCCATGGGTCCCTTCTATTGCCCCAACGACGAGCAGCTCTACATCGACCTCTCGTTCTACCAGGACCTGAAGAACCGCTTCCACGCCCCGGGCGACTTCGCGCAGGCGTACGTGATCGCCCATGAAGTGGGCCATCACGTGCAGAAGCTCACCGGAGGTTTCGCGAAGATGGAGGCGGCGCAGGGGCGAGGCTCCAAGGCCGAATTCAACCAGCTCTCGGTGCGCATGGAGCTTCAGGCGGACTGCTACGCCGGCATCTGGGGCCATTCGGCGCAGGGACGCAACCAGCTGGAAGCGGGCGACGTGGACGAGGCGCTCACCGCGGCCACCGCGATCGGGGATGACCGCCTGCAAAAGCAATCGCAGGGCTACGTGGTGCCGGAATCCTTCACGCACGGCTCATCGCAGCAGCGCGTGCGCTGGTTCAAGCGCGGCATGGATTCGGGCCGGCCGAAGGATTGCGATACGTTCTCGAGCCCGTCGTTATAGGGCTCGAGAAGTTCAAGCCGACTACTTCTTCGCCGGCTCGGCGGCTTCTTCCTCGATCGGCGGCAGCACGTCGCGGTCGAGGCCTTCCAGCTTCTCGCGAATGCGCGCCTTCTTGCCGGTGAGGCCGCGCAGGTAGTAGAGCTTGGAGCGGCGCACGTCGCCCTTGCGCTTCACCTCGATGGAGGCGAGCGACGGCGAGTAGGTCTGGAACGTTCTCTCCACGCCTTCGCCGCTCGAGATCTTGCGCACGATGAAATTGGAGTTGAGGCCCCGGTTGCGCTTGGCGATCACCACGCCCTCGTAGGCCTGCTCGCGCTTCTTGTCGCCCTCGACCACCGCGACTTTCACGATCACCGTGTCCCCCGGGGAGAATTCGGGAATCTTGCGCCCGAGGCGCGCGATTTCTTCCTGCTCGAGCTTGGCAATCAAGTTCATCTTCGTTTTCCTTTCAGGTTCCGGCCGTCTGGCCTTTCGCGTAGAGCCGTCAAATGCGGATGCGCGCGGTTTTTTGAGGGGGACAGAACACATCCGGCTTCGAGCTGTGGTCTGTCCCCGTTACTGCTGCTGCTGTGTTGCCTGTAGCTCGCGGCGGTATTCCTCCAACAACTGCCGGTCCTCCCGCGAGAGCTTCGCTTCGTCGATGAGATCGGGCCTGCGGTCCCACGTGCGCCCCAGCGCCTGCTTGCGGCGCCAGCGCGCGATCGCCGCGTGGTTTCCCGACAACAGCACGTCGGGCACCCGCGCTTCGCTCCACTCCTCGGGCCGCGTGTAGTGCGGCCAGTCGAGCAAACCCTCCGAGAACGAATCCTGCGCCGCGCTCCCGGCATCGTTGAGGCTGCCCGGAAGCCGCCTCACCACGCAATCGATCACCACCATCGCCGCGAGCTCGCCGCCCGAGGTGACGTAGTCGCCGATCGAGACTTCGCGATCGACGCATCTTTCGACGAGGCGCTCGTCCACGCCCTCGTATCTCCCGGCGACGAGCACCAGGCCCGGCTCTGCCGCGAGCTCCCGCACCAGGGCCTCGTCGAGCCGCTCGCCCTGGGGCGACATCAGCAGCACCTTCGGCCTTTCCACTCCCGCGGCTCTCTGCCGCGCCTTCGCCGCCTCGATGCAAGCCTTGAGCGGCTCTGCCAGCATCACCATTCCGGGACCGCCCCCGTAGGGCCGGTCATCGACCCTGCGGTACGCGTCCTGCGTGAAATCGCGCGGATCCCACGCCTTCAGCTCGAAGAGCTTCTCGTCGAGCGCCCTGCGCGTGATGCCGTGGTCGATCAAGGCATCGAGCATCTCCGGGAAGATCGTGATCACGTCGAAGTGCTTCACGCGTCGTAATCCGCCTTCCAGTCGACCACGATGCGGCCCGATTCCCTGTCGACCGACCTCACGTACTCGGCGACGAAAGGAATCATTCGCTCCTTTGCGCCGCTTATGACGAGCACGCTGGTCTCGCCCGTCTCGAAAAGCCCGTCGACCTTGCCGAGGGGCATTCCGTCTTCGTTCACCACTTCCAGGCCGACGAGGTCGACCCAGTACAGCGTTCCGTCCTCGGACTTCCCGAGCGACTCGCGCCGCACCGCGACATCGCGGTTGCGCAGCCGCTCGGCGCCCTCGCGGTCGTCGCAGCCCGCGAGCTTTGCGACCGGGCCCTTCGAGTGCAGCTCGAAATCCTCGACGGCCATGTCGCGCCAGCCTTCCGCCGTAGCGACGAGCCAGCGGGAAAACTCCCCGAGCCCGCCGGGTTGCTCGGTGAACGGCTTCACCTTGATCCAGCCCTGCACGCCGAAGGGGCCGACGATGCGGCCCATCACCACCAATTGCGAATCGTCCCCCGTGAAAACGGACGAAGCCTTACTTGGCGGCGCTTTGCGGCGTCCCGGCGATTTCGTGCTTGCCACGCTTGATCAGCTTCTTCACCGCAGCCGAGGGCTGCGCGCCCTGGGACACCCAATGCGAGACGCGGTCGAGCGCGAGGCGAAACTTGGGCTCGGATTCGGCGGCCTTGGGGTTGTAGAAGCCGATGCGCTCGATGAAGCGCCCGTCACGCGGCATGCGTGAGTCGGCGACGACGATGTTGTAGAAGGGGCGGTTCTTGGCACCGCCTCGCGCCATTCTGATGACGACCAATGTCGGCTCCTGTCCCGTTGATAACGGGTAACGATGAAACAGTGAACGGGCAACGTGATGCGTACTTTGGAAAGCCTTGAATTATAGCAAATTGGCGGGCTCCCTGGCCACTCTTCACTCGCCCGACCCCAGCGCCTTGACCAGGCGGTAGAGGAACTCCGAGCCGTCGAAGAACGAGCGCACCCCGAGGCGCTCGTCGCGGCCGTGGTAGCGCACCTCGCCGAACTCGATGAACATTCCCGACGCCCCATACACCTGGATGCCGGCGTTGCGAAGGCGCATGCCGTCGGTCGCACCCATGCTCATGATGGGCACCACGGGAATTCCCGGCCACATCGTTTCCGAGACGCGCTGGATCGTCTTCATCGTGGGCGACTGGGGATCCGACGGGTCGCTCACGGTGATCGGAAAGTGCTCCTTCACCGTCACGGTGGCGCCCGCGATGCGCTTCAGCTCGCCGGCGACGAATTCGACCTTTTCGCCGGGCAGCAGGCGGCAGTTGACCACCGCGCGGGCGCGCTGCGGCAACGCGTTGTCGGCGTGACCCGCCTCCAGCCGCGTGGCCACACAGGTGGTGCGCAGTTGCGCGTTGTATTCCGGCACCTCGGAAACCATCGCCACTTCCTCCTCGGTCGCCCGGTTTTCGGCAATGGCCGTGAGCGCCTCGCGGATCGGGCTCTTCTCGGTGCTCGCGATGCGCGCGAAATATAGGCGCGTCACCAGCGGCACGCGCGCTGCGAACTGGTGGCGCGAGAGCCGGTCGAGCGCGCCGGCAAGTTCGTAGATCGCGTTCTGCTTCTGTGGCACCGAGCTGTGGCCGCCCGGGTTGGTCGCCTCGAAGTTGTAGCTCTGGTAGAACTTCTCGCTCACCTGAATGGCATGAACGAAAGGCTTGCCGTTGCGCCACGCGCCGCCGCCACCCTCGTTCAGCGCGAGCTCCGCATCGATGAGGTCACGGCGCTCCTTGAGCAGCAGCGACACGCCGTTGTGCGTGCCGCCTTCCTCGTCGGCGGTGAGCGCCACGATCAGGTCGCGCTTCGGCCGGTAGCCTTCCTGCTTGTAGCGAATGAGGTTGGCGACGAAGATCGCCGCCATCGCCTTGTCGTCGATCGTGCCGCGCCCGTAGAAGTATCCGTCGACCTCGGTCAACTTGAAGGGGTCGAGCCCGTCGGACCAGTCCCCCTTCTTCGCATCCACCACGTCGATGTGCGCGAGGAGCAGCAGCGGCCTCATCTCCCCGGTGCCGCGATAGCGCGCGATGAGGCAGCCCTTGAGGGGCGCGGGCTCGAAGACGACGACGTCCTTCGGATCGAATCCCGCGTCGAGAAGGCGCTTGGCCATCGCGCGCGCGGCGGCGGTGTTGTCCCCGTCGGGATGCACGGTGCGGATCTCGATCAGCTCGCGATAGATGTCGCGCGTGAGCTGCTGTTGCGGCGTCAGCGCTTGCGCGCAAGCGAGGCTTGGGAGGACCGCGAGCAGCAAGGCAGGCAGGAGCGTTCTAGTAGTCATGCGTTTGGATCCGAAGTCCGTTGGTTTCCGCGAGGTATTCGTCGAGCGCCAAGAGCCCGACGCAGGGCATCGCACCGCGATGGGCAAGCTCCCCGCGGGCCATTTTCTTCGCCAGGGCCACGGCGGCGAGACAGGGAATCGTCGAGCCGTCGTCGGCACTGGCCGCGAGCTGCCATTCTCGCATGCGCTCGCGACCGTCACGGCCCGTGCCGCTCATGCGCACGAACATCGCGCTGCGCCCGGTGCCGAAGGATTGCATCGCGCGCGCGATACGGCCCAAGACCGCGGCGTGCCGCGAGGGGTCGCGAACGACGCCGGATCGCGCGAGACCCGCCAGCGCCCACAACCCGAGCTGCACGAGGGAAAGCTCTACGCCCGCGCCGAATCGCACGCTGCGCACGCCCGGATAGCGCCGGGGAAAGAGCTCCAGGTCGGGAACGTCGCAGTCGCACATCCAGCGCTTCATCCGCGGGTCGCGGAACGTGTGCCGCCTCAAGCCCTGCCAGCCGTGAACTTGCGACCACGCTCCGTCGCGCCATTGGCTCATCGGCCTGCCGCTGTAGCGCAGCACACCCACCGTGGTGGCAAGTCCCGGCACCTTCGCCGAGGCCGAGATCCCGATATCGATGTCGTGCACCGCGTCGAATTCGCCCGCGTACCGGTCGATCACCGCCGAGGAGAGTGCCGGCACCGAGCTTGCGCCACTCACGACGAGCCGGTCGCGTGCGCGCGCATCCGCGTCGAGGGATTCGATGCCGCACACAAATTCACGCCCGTCCGCGATATCGATGTAGTGGGCGCCACAAGCGAGAGCTGCGCGCGCGACATCGTAGCCCTGGCCCTGGAACGGGCCCGCGGTCGAGATCACGAGGTCCGGCCCGCAATGACCAAGCTGCGCGGGGAGCCCCGGATCCTGCGCATCCATGCGCGCGCTCGTGGCGCCGATGCGTGCTGCGGCTTGCGCGGCGGCTTCCGCGTCGCGACCGGCCACGATCACCTCGAACCGCGCGTCGCGCGCGAGCAGCGCTGCGATCACGGCGCCGAAATTTCCGTAGCCGCCGAGAACGAGCACCTTCATCGCAGGCGGGCGATCACCCCGGGATCAGGTCCCGACATCGAGAGTTCCGCGGTAGCGCACCAGCAATCCCGCGACTGGCAGCTCGGCGCGCACGTCGAAGAGATAGAGGTTTCCTTCGAGCGATTCCCGCGCCGCCACCTTGTCGAACCACGCGAGGGGCAGCGGAATGCCGAGCGACCGCACGCCAACCAACCGCCATTCGATGGCATCGCGTTCGGCAACCAGGACGAATCGAAAAACAGCGGGACCCAGTCGCTCCTCGAGGAGTCCATCGCGTTCCCTCAGCGTCGAGCGCATCGCCTTGCCGCCGAAGTTGCGAATCCAGGTTTCAGCCGTGCCGCGAGTCTCGATCGAGACTTCGATCGGCACTGCCGCGGCGGCAGGAGGCAGGGAAGCTACGGCGCCGCAGATGCGGGACAAAAGACCGGCGCCTCGTTCGACGCGGCATTGCCCGGTGAACACGCGCATCGCTTCGCCATCGTGCACGGCGCGCAGCTGCCTGGGCAGTGCATCGAACCGGTCCCCCATGAGGCGCCGGAACAGCGACGTCACGCTCGCCCCCTCCCTGGGACTACCGCATTCCGGGAAGCATGCCTTTCATGTTGCGCAGCATCTTGCCCAGGTTGCCGCCGCGCATCATCTTCATCATCTTCTGCATCTGCTCGAACTGGGTGAGCAGGCGGTTCACTTCCTGCACCTGCACGCCCGCGCCCGCGGCGATACGGCGCTTCCGCGAGGCCTTGAGCAGCTCGGGCTTGCGCCGCTCCTGCGGGGTCATCGAGTTGATGATCGCCTCGGTGCGCTTCAACGCCTTCTCCTGCAGCTCCGGCGAGGCCTGCGCCATCTGCGTCAACTGCAGCGGCAGCTTGTCGGCGAGGCTCGAGATGCCGCCCATGTTCTTCATCTGCTGCAGCTGGCTCTTGAAGTCCTCGAGGTCGAAATCCTTGCCCTTCTTGAACTTCTCGGCGAGCTTCTGCGCTTCCTTCGCGTCGACCTTGGCGTGCGCTTCCTCGACCAGCGAGACGATGTCGCCCATGCCGAGGATGCGCGAGGCCATCCTCTCGGGGTGGAAGGCCTCCAGGCCGTCCATCTTCTCCGAGACGCCGACGAACTTGATCGGCTTGCCGGTGACGTTGCGCACCGAAAGCGCGGCACCCCCGCGCGCGTCGCCGTCGAGCTTGGTGAGCACGATGCCGGTGATCGG
>JBGOST010000065.1:0-8095 GCA_041476125.1 Usitatibacter sp.
GCGTCGCCATTGAAAACGTCGTAGTAACGCATGGCCTCGCTTCCGTAGAGCCTGCGTCGAGACTATGCGGTTTTGCGAGGCACGTGTTGACCGCGATCAACAGATGTCGCGCGCGTGGGCATATGAACGAGGCCGCCTAGGCCGAGCGCCGGGCTCGGTGCAGGCCGACATCGTCGCGCGACTTGCGAACCACGTCCTCGAGTTGGCGCCGCACGGAATCGAACGCGTCGCGCAGCGCGACGTAAACGTCTTCATCGTGATGAAGCGTGGAGACGCACTCTTCGCGGGCGGGCGCCCGCGCCTCGACCCGCACGTCGAATTGCCGCCCCTTGCGCTGATGCCGGTGCGATTCCTCGACGGTCACGCGGCAGCTGGTGATGCGCGAATGGAATTGCTCGAGCTTCTCGGCGTTGTCGCGGATGCGCGCCTCGAGCGCGTCGCAGCGGGCCATGTGGCGCAACCTGATCTGAAGGGGAATCTGCATGATGTCCTCCGGGGTCAATGCTCCTCGATGCGGGGCCGCTCTTCCTCGGCGGGCTCGCCGGTGTCGGGATCGATCCAGTTCGCCACACCGATATCGGCCTGAACCTGCTCGAGCGTCTCACCCGGCTCGGGAGCCTCATCGCCGTCGCCCCGCCGGTCCTGCTCGGCCTCGAGCAACGTCGCGAACGGACCGTACTCGCGGCCGCCGCCCCTCGATCGCCAGTAGAAACCGTCCCGGCGCTCGACGATGCGCGTCGTGTCGGGCTCGGGGGGTGTGGCGGAGATGATCTGCTTCATGGATCCAGGGGGGTCGCGGCGTGGAACCGCCGGCCGAACGACTCGGCCTCTGTCTCCCACTCGCGGATCCGGGCCGTGTCGAGGATCACGCAATGCGTGCGCTCCTCGTCGGTGAGCGGCTCGCAGGTGGCGCGTTGCAGCTCGAGCACGGAGAATCCCGCTTCCGAGGCGTCGGTCGCGGCGCGCTCGCGCAGCTCGACGCGGCCGCGCAGGACTTCGTCGGGCGCGATGCAGGACGCGATCTCGAAGGCGGCGCCGGTGGCACGCGCGATGTCGCGGAACCGGTCGCGCTGCTCGCGCGTGAGGCAGGCCGCGTCCACGACGACGGGAAACCCGGCCGCGAGCACTTCATGGGCGAGCACGGCGAGGTGGGCGTACGTGCGCCGCGAGGCCTCGCTTGTGTACAGGCCTTCCCCCGGGGCCGATTGGCTGCGCTCGGCGCTCGTGAGCCCGTGCAGCCGTTTCCTCTCGACATCGGAGCGCACCCGCACGGCGCGCAGCGCTTCGGCGAGGCGCAGCGACGCGGTTGTCTTTCCGGAGCCCGACAGCCCGTGCATGAGGACGAGCACCGCTGCCGCGGGACGCGCGAGCCGCACGGCGAGCTGCAGGTAGCCGGCGAAGTCCGCCTGCGCGGCGGCGTATTCCTCCGTGCCGATCGCCTGCTGGTGCATGCGGATGCGCGCCACCTTCGCGCGCACCATCGCTCGATAGACGAGGTAGAAGCGCAACACCCGCAGGCCCGAGTAATCGCCGCTTTCCTCGAGATAGGCGTTGAGGAAGCGCACGGCGAGGCGGTGCAGCCCGTGGCGCGTGAGGTCCATCACGGTGAAGGCGACGTCGCTCATCACGTCGATTGAGCGCAGCTGCGCGTCGAACTCGATGCAATCGTAGGGCACCGGCTCGCCGCCGAAGAGCACGGTGTTGGCGAGGTGCAGGTCGCCGTGGCATTCGCGCACGAAGCCGTCGTTGCGGCGCAGCGCGAAATGCCGCGTGAGCGCCTGCCGCTGCGTGACGGTCCACTCGCGCAGCCCGGCGAGCGTGGCGTGGACCTCGGCGGTGGCTTCCAGGGCGCCGATGTCGCCGAAGTTGTCGAGCGCCGGGGCTACCGCGCGCACGACGCTGTCGTGCTCGTCGCAGGCCTCGGCGCGCGCCGCGCCCGCGTGGAAGCGCGCGACGTTGCGGGCGAGCGCTTCGACGTGGCCGGGCTCGAGCAGGCCCTGCTTCGCCAGGTGATCGAGCAGCGCCTCCTGCGGAAAGCGGCGCATCTTCACGGCGTACTCGACGGGCGCTTCGCATGGGCCGATCGCCGGAGGATCGCCGCCGATGGCCACCACCTCGAGATAGAGCTGCGGCGCGGTGCGGCGATTCAGCCGCAGCTCCTCCTCGCAGAAGAAGCGCCGGGCCTCGAGCGAGGAGAAATCGAGAAAGGGCAGGCGCACGGCCTTCTTGATCTTGTAGGCGAATTCCCCCGCGAGCAGCACCACGGAGATGTGGGTCTCGAGCACTTCGACATGGTCCACCGGGTGCGGGTAGCTCGTGGGGCGGCGCAGCTGCTCGACCAATGCGGCGGTGCCGCCGGAGGCGGGGCTCGCCTCGGGGGCCCTTGGCTGGGCGGTGAGGATCGCGGCCATGATTTCAGCCTTCGCGGCGGCTCGCTTCCCGCGCCGCTACTTGCCTTTTTCGAAGTGGGAGCTTGCGGCCTTGATGGCCTCCCGCATCCGCTCCCACGCTTCGTCGGCGCCGCGCGAGAGATCCTCCCACGCCGTGGCCGAGGCCTTCTCGACCAGGTTCAGGGTGTAGAGCGCCTCCTCCCGGCGCGCGCGAACCTTCTCGAGCTGCTTCGCGTAGCGCTTCTTCACGTCCGCCTTCGCGACGTTCGCCTGGGCTTCCCATTTGGCGGCGTCGGCATTCCAGCGGTCCAGCTGGGCCTTGAGCTTGGCAACGTACTCTTCCCGTGTCTTCATCGCCGTCCCCCGATTGGGTAGTGAAACAACACTACGGCGTTACCGGCCCGCCACGTTGACTCACGTCAAGCGACCTGCTCGCGCGCTACAGGCGCTCGGCGACGGTGCGGAAGTGCAGTCCGAGGATGGCAAGCTCGATCGCCACGCAGAACTTGCGCGGGTGGGCGAGAAGCGTGGCCCAGAAGAGCCGCCAATAGGCGAGCCGCCCGCGCGTGCGCACGCCCAGCTCCCACATCGAGCGCAGGAACGCGCGCACGTCGGCGGGGGCCAGGCGCAGGGCGGGGCCGCGGGGCTGCCAGACCGCGAGGAAGGCGCGGATGCGCGGGTAGTAGTTCTCGGGCGCATAGAGCGAGCGCATCAGCTCGCGATAGCCGTCGAACAGGTGCTGGCGGTCCAGCCGCGGGACGAAATTGAGCACCGCCGCGGTGTTGTCGCCGAGGCTCTGCGCCAGCATGCGTCCCTCGGCTGCGAGCCGGGCGTAGAGGCGCGTTTGCGGCAATGCCGTGAGCAATCCGACCATCGCCGTGACCACGCCGGCGCGCTGCACGAAATCGAACTGGCGGCGGAAGATGTCGCGCGGGTCGTTGTCGAAGCCGATGATGAAGCCGCCCATCACCTCCAGGCCGGAGCCCTGGATGATGCGCACCGCCTCCACGAGGTCGCGCTTGCGGTTCTGCACCTTGCGGCATTCCTCCAGGCTCGCCATCACCGGGGTCTCCAGCCCGACGAAGACCTTCTTGAACCCCGCGCGCACCATGAGGTCGAGGAGATCCTCCTCGTCGGCGAGGTTGACCGAGGCCTCGGTGAAAAAGCCCATCGGCGTGCGTGTTCGCGCGCGCCACTGGACCAGCTCGGCGAGCAGCTCCTTCACGCGCTTCTTGTTGCCGATGAAGTTGTCGTCGACCAGGAACACCATGTCGCGCCAGCCGGAGCGCCTCAGCGCCTCGAGCTCCGCGATCACCTGCCCCGGCGCCTTGGTGCGCGGCACGCGCCCGTACATCGCCACGATGTCGCAGAACTCGCAATCGAACGGGCAGCCGCGCGAGAACTGCACCGGCATCGCGACGTAATGGCCGAAGTCGATGAGGTCCCAGCGGGGAATGGGCGTGTCGCGCACGTCGGGGTAGGCGCTCGAGCGATAGCGCGGCTTCACGGTCCCGGCGATCATGTCGCCGACGAGCTCGGCCATCACGCCCTCGGCCTCGCCCAGCACGAAGTGCGTGATCTCGGGAAAATCGGCGTATCCGGTGGTGAAGAGCGGCCCGCCGGCGATCACCGGCTTGCCGAGGGCCGCACAGCGCCGCGCGATGTCCCTCGCGTGCTCGCGGTGCACGATCATCCCCGAGAGCATCACCCAGTCGGCCCAGGCGATGTCGCCATCGCCAAGGGGCTCGACGTTCGCGTCGACGAGCTTGAGCTTCCACTGCTCGGGCAGCATGGCCGCGACGGTGAGCAGGCCGAGCGGCGGGAAGGCGGAGCGCTTGCCGACGAAGGGCAGCACGTGCTGGAAGCTCCAGAACGTGTCCGGGTGCCGCGGATAGGCGAGAAGGACGTTCATGCCCGGGTAACTCTCCAGCATGCTCGCCTTTGCCCGGCCCGCTTTGACACCGGTCAAAACGCCGTGCCCGCATTGCAGCCGCCGGGACGAAATCGGGCGCCACCGGCGTTGATTTCGGTCAAGCCGCCTGTCCACGCCCGCCGCAGAATGAAGCATGTATTTCGACGACCGCAACGACGCCGCCCGGCAGCTGGCAGACGCCCTGCGCAAGTACCGCCGGCAGCACCCTCTTGTGCTCGCCATCCCGCGCGGCGCGGTGCCCATGGGGCGCGTGGTGGCCGATGCGCTCGGTGGAGACCTCGACGTGGTGCTGGTGAGGAAACTGCAAGCGCCCACCAGCGGAGAGCTCGCGGTGGGATCGGTCGACGAGAGCGGCTGGACCTACGTCGCGGACTACGCGCGCGACATGGGCGTGGACGACGAATACCTCGAGGAAGAAAAGCGGGTCCAGCTCGACACGCTCAAGCGCCGCCGCGCGCTCTACACTCCGTGGCGCCAGCGCGCCGATCCCGCGGGCCGGATCGTCATCGTGATCGACGACGGGCTCGCCACGGGCGCGACCATGATCGCCGCGCTGCACAGCGCGAGAGCCCGCCGGCCCGCGAGGCTCGTCTGCGCCGTGCCGGTCGCATCGCGCGAGAGCCTGGTGCGGATCGGCTCGCTCGCCGACGAGATCGTCTGCCTGGCGACCCCGGCCGAATTCCACGCGGTCGGGCAGTTCTACCGCGCCTTCGACCAGGTTTCCGACAGCGAGGTGACCGCGATCCTGCGCGCGGCCTCTCTCCCCGCCCTGGAGAGGCAACCGGGATGAACGCCAGGATCCCCAGCGAGAACCTGCGTGTGGCCGAGCGCCTACGCGAGGCTTCGCACCTGCTGCATGCGCAAGGCGCGAGTCCCTATCGCGTGAACGCGTACCGCAGCGCCGCCGACTCCATCGCGCACCTGCCGCACGACGTGCGCAAAGTGTACGAGTCCGAAGGCGTTCGCGGCCTCGACGCGATCCCGCGGGTAGGACTCGGCATCGCCTCCGCGGTGGCCGAGATGCTGGTGAGCCATCGCTGGTCGCAGCTCGACCGCCTGCGCGGCGCCACCGACGTGGAGACCCTGTTCCAAGTGGTTCCGGGCATCGGCCCCGCGCTCGCCAGGCGAATCCACGACAAGCTGCACGTCGACACGCTCGAGGCGCTCGAGATCGCCGCCAACGACGGCCGCCTCGAGGCCGTGCCGGGCGTGGGAGCGCGCCGCGCGGCGGCGTTGCGCGCGATGCTCGACGACATGCTCGGCCGCATTCACCCGCCGGTGCCGGCCCTCGCGGCCTCGCTGCCGGAGGAGCCGCCGGTGGCGGTCCTCCTCGACGTCGAGCGCGAGTACCGCGAGAAGTCCGCGGCGGGGGGGCTGCGCTTCATCTCGCCGCGGCGCTTCAACCCCGAGCACGATGCCTGGCTTCCCATCCTGCACACGCAGCGCGGCGCCTGGCACTTCACGGCGCTGTACTCGAATACCGCGCTCGCCCACCGCATGGGCCGCATCCGCGACTGGGTGGTGGTGTACTTCTACGACGGCGACGAGGTCGAGCGCAGCCGCACGGTGGTCACCGAGCATCGCGGGCCGCTCGCCGGCGAGCGCGTGGTGCGCGGCCGCGAGTCCGAATGCCAGAAGCACTACACGGTGCATTAACGAGACACAGGAGCCCGATATGAAAACCGAGCGCGGAGGATTCCGCATGTTGCGACGGGAGCAGGTGATGACCGAGCGGGTGGAGGACAGCTACAAGCTCAACGCCAAGCTTCCGGAACCCACGAGCTGCCCGAAATGCGGCGCGACCTTTCACAAGGGCCGCTGGACGTGGACCAAGGCGCCCGCCGACGCCCATCATCACAAGTGTCCCGCGTGCCGGCGCATCGAGGACCGCTTCCCCGCGGGCTACGTCACCCTCGCGGGACCGTTCCTCGGCGAGCACCGCGCCGAGGTCCTGAACCTGGTGAAGGCGCGCGAAACGCGCGCCAAGCACGACTTCCCGATGCAGCGGATCATCAGCGTGGAGGACGCCGACCCCGATGTCCTGGTGACCACCACGGACTCGCACCTGGCGCGCTCCATCGCTCAGGCGCTGCACGAGGCCTTCAAGGGCGATCTCGAGATCAAGTACAGCAAGGACGAGAACCTGGTGCGCGCCTTGTGGAGGCGCTGAGCACCTGAAGCCGCAGGCGCCTCACGCGCCGGCGAGTTCCCTCACGTGCGCGGCGACGCTCCGCGCGAGGTGGAACAGGTTGTATCCGCCCTCGAGGCACGAAACGATGCGCCCGCCGCAATGGCGCTCGGCCACGGCGGCGAGGTTGCGCGTGATCCACGCGTAGTCCTCCTCGACCCAGCGCAATCCTCCCATCTCGTCGGCGCGGTGCGCGTCGAAGCCCGCGGAGATGTAGAGGGCCTGCGGGCGGAACGCTTCGAGCCGCGGAAGCCACGCCTCCTCGAAGGCGCGGCGCAGCTCGGCGCCACCGGCCCCCGGCGCGAGCGCGAGGTTTTCCATGTTGGCGCCGAGAGAGCGCTCGCCGAGGAACGGGTAGAGCCCGCGCTGGAAGGTCGAAACCATGAGCACGCGCTCGTCGCCCGCCAGGATGTCCTCCGACCCGTTGCCGTGATGAACGTCGAAGTCGGCGAGGGCCACGCGCTCCAGGCCGTGAACGTCCAATGCGTGCCGGATTCCGACGGCGACGTTGTTGAAGATGCAGAAGCCCATCGCCGCATCGCGCGTGGCGTGATGCCCCGGCGGGCGAACCGCGCAGAACGCCCGGTTCACCTCGCCTCCCAGCACCAGGTCCGTGGCGAGCACGGCGGCTCCGGCGGCGTGCAGGGCGGCGGACAGGGAGTGCGGATTCATCGCCGTGTCGGGATCGAGCTGCACGAAGCCCTCGCGGGGCGCGCACGCGATGATCTCCTGGACATACAGCGATGCATGCGCGCGCCCGAGCTGCTCGAGCGTGGCGCTCGGCGCCTCGAACGGAACCAGGAGATTCATGATGCCCGTGGAGAGCAGGAAGTCGGAAATGGCGTCCAGGCGTTCCGGGCACTCCGGGTGTCCCTCGCCCATCTCGTGCAGGCGACAGTCGCGATGGGTGATCCAGGCGCAGGTCAAATGCCGCGCGACCCCATTGACGGGCGCTCGATGCCGCTCGTTTCCAGCCAGACGAACGAGACGATCGCCGCCACGGCCAGCGCGAAGAGGATCGCCACCGGAGGCCAGCCCGTGACCTCCGCCAGGGTCGCCGGGCCCAGCTGCCATATCGAGAGGATGTGCTCCTTCACCCATGCGAACGTGAAGGCGTAGGCGATCGCGCCGCCGAGCATGCCGAGGGCGCCCACCAGGGCATGGACGCTTCCGGTCCCGACCGCGGCGAGTCCCGTGCCGGGGCAGTAGCCGTAGAGGACCATGCCGACGCCGAAGAGGGCCGCGCCCAGGATCGTACCGGCCATGTTCGCGTCGCGCACGTGGAACTTCGCCATGCCGAGCTGCACCAGAACGAACACACCCACCCCACCCACGACGATGGCGGTTCCCATCACCTTGAGCACGGTGAAATCGCGAAGCCGGAACTGGTTGATGATCGTGTTGTAGTCGGTGAGGCGGCCGCGATGCAGCAGCCATCCGAAGGCACCACCGAAGAGGACGGCGAGGACGAGCGCGGGGTTGCCTGTGATCGGGAGCATGGGATCGCGCTTTCTCAGCGCGGCCTGCGCAGCCCGAACAGCGCCCAGGCCGTGACAATGCCCACCGGGAACATCACGGCGAGGA
>JBGOST010000066.1:0-8084 GCA_041476125.1 Usitatibacter sp.
ATCGGAGAATCGACCGCGGAGAACATCAAGAAGACGATCGGGTCCGCATTCCCGGGCAGCGAAGTTCGCGAGATGGAAGTGAAGGGCCGCAACCTGGCCGAGGGCATTCCGCGCTCGTTCACGATTTCCTCCAACGAGATCCTCGAGGCGCTCACCGACCCCCTGAACTCCATCGTCTCCGCGGTGAAGAGCGCGCTCGAGCAAACACCCCCGGAGCTGGGAGCGGACATCGCCGAGAAGGGCATGGTGCTCACCGGCGGAGGAGCGCTGCTGCGCGAGCTCGATCGCCTCCTCATGGAGGAGACCGGGCTGCCGGTCATCGTGGCCGACGATCCCCTCACGTGCGTGGTCCGCGGCTCGGGACGCGCGCTCGAGGAGATGGACAAGCTCGGAACCGTCTTCACCAACGACTAGACCGAAAAAGGGGTCAGGTTACTTTTTCGGTGTCAATACTTCGCAAACGAAAAAGTAACCTGACCCCATGATCGCCCGCGAGCCCCCCGCCTTCTTCCACCGTGGGCCCAGCCCGCTGGCGCGGCTCACGTTCTTCACCATCGCCGCCGTGGCGCTCATGATCGCCGACCATCGCTTCCACGCGCTGGAAACCGTGCGGTTATCCCTCTCGGTCCTCGCCCACCCGGTCCAGCAGATGGCCACGATGCCGGGAACGGCGGTCTCGCGGATCGGCGAGTATTTCGCGAGCCAGGAACGGCTGCTGCGCGAGAACCAGGATCTCAAGGCGAAAGTGCTCGAGCAATCGGCCGCCGCGCAGGAGGCGCGGCTGCTCAAAACCGAGCAGGCGCACCTGCTGTCGATGGCTCCCGGCAAGAGCCGCTATGCCGACAACGGCGTCATCGCCGAAGTGCTCTACACCGCCCGCAACCCGTTCACGCGCAAGATCGTGGTCGACAAGGGCCTTACCCATTCGATCCAGTCGGGAATGCCGGTGATCGACGCGACCGGCGTAGTGGGCCAGGTGACGAGCGTGGGGACTTTCACGAGCGAGGTGACGCTCGTCACCGAGAAGGACCAATCGGTGCCGGTGATGCTGGTGCGCAACGGGCTGCGCGCCGTGGCGGTGGGCTCGGGCAAGGATGGATCGATCGACATCCCGTTCATGCCGGTCTCGGCCGACGTGGTGAACGGCGACATGTTCGTGACTTCGGGGATCGACGGGACCTATCCGCCGGGTCTCGTGGTCGCGCTCGTCACGAGCGTGGAAAAGAACGCCGCCTATGTCTTCGCGAAGATCGTCGCCCGCCCCGCGGCCGGCGTCGACAACCACCGCTACGTGATGATGCTGCCGCTGCCCGCGGCGGGCGCGCCGCGCCCCGAATCGAAAGCCGACGAGCCGCCGCGCAAGAGCGGCAAGGAACGCGGCCGGGGAAGACGTCCATGAACGCGCGAGGCCCCCATGCGGCCCGGTGAGCTCACGCCCTCGGCGCGCGGCGCGATGAGCCTGCCCGCGAGCCTGGGGCTCATCTTCTTTTCCTTCGTCTTCGCCTACCTGCTGTCGGTGCTGCCGTGGAGCGGCGGCTGGCTCCTCGCGCGGCCCGACTTCATCCTGCTGGTGCTCATCTTCTGGAGCCTGCACGAGGCGCGCGCCATCGGCCAGGGCATGGCATTCGTGCTCGGGCTCATGATGGACGTGAGCGACTCGATGCTGCTCGGGCAGCACGCTTTCGCCTACGTGATCGCGGTCTTCGGCGTGCAGGTCCTGCGCAACCGCATCCTCACCTTCACGCTGCCCGAGCAGACGCTGCACATCCTCGGCATCACCTTCGTCGCGAGCGTAGTGATGCTGTTGCTCAACCTGCTACTGGGGGCGGATTTCCCGGGCGGGGCGTACTTCATCTCGCCGGCCGCGACGGGGCTTCTCTGGGGGCCGGTGAACTGGGCTCTGTACCTGCCCGCGATGCGCCGCCGGCGCGGGGAAGGCGCGCAATGATCGTCGGCCAGGCGCTGCGCGACCGCGATCGCGAGCTCACCGTCTTTCGCAGCAGGCTGATGCTCGCCGGCCTCCTCATCATCATCGCCTTCGCGCTGCTGCTCGCGCGCTTCACGTGGCTGCAGGTGGTGCAGCGCGATTACTACCACACGCTCGCCGAGGCCAACCGCATCTCGGTGGTGCCCGTGGTGCCCAACCGGGGGCTCATCCTCGACCGCAACGGCGCGGTGCTCGCCGCCAACTACTCGGCGTATACGCTCGAGATCACGCCGAGCAAAGTCGCCAACGTCGACCGCGCCATCGACGAGCTCGGCACGCTGATCGAGGTGAGCGCGCGCGACCGCCGCCGCTTCAGGAAGCTCCAGGAGGAGAGCAAGAACTTCGAGAGCCTGCCGATTCGCACCCGCTTGACCGAGGAGGAAGTCGCCCGGTTCGCGGTGAACCGCTTCCGCTTCCCGGGATTCGAGATCAAGGCGCGGCCGTTCCGCTCCTATCCGCAGGGAGAGGTGGCCTCGCACGCGATCGGATACATCGGCCGCATCAACGACGCGGACGTGAAGCGCATCGAGACCCAGGGCCTGAACGCCAACTACAAAGGCACCGACCACATCGGCAAGCTCGGCATCGAGGGCTCCTACGAGAAGGAGCTGCATGGCGTCACGGGCTCCGAGCAGGTCGAGATCGACGCGGGAGGGCGCGCCATCCGCTCGCTCGCGCGCAGCGAGCCGCTTTCGGGCAACAACCTGGTCATCACCCTCGACCTCAAGCTGCAGAAGGTGGCCGAAGAGGCCTTCCAGGATTACCGCGGCGCGCTGGTCGCGATCGACCCCCGCACCGGCGAGATCCTGGCGCTCGTCTCAAAGCCGGGCTTCGATCCCAACCTCTTCGTCGACGGCATCGACCCGCAGAACTGGGACGCGCTCAACAACTCGCCCGACAAGCCGCTCAACAACCGCGCGCTGCGCGGCCAGTACCCGCCCGGCTCGACCATCAAGCCGTTCATGGCGCTCGCCGCCCTCGACCTGAAGAAGCGCAGTCCCGAGTTCTCGATCTCCGATCCGGGCTACTTCACGCTCCCGAACGTCGCCCACCGCTACCGCGACTGGAAGAAGGACGGCCACGGCATGGTCAACATGCACAAGTCGATCGTGATCTCGTGCGACACGTACTACTACGGGCTCGCCACCGAGCTCGGCATCGACGCGATCCACCGCCACCTGGTCAAGTTCAATTTCGGCTCGCGCACCGGCGTGGACATCGACGGCGAGCTCACCGGGAACGCGCCGTCCACCGAGTGGAAGCAGGAGCGCTTCAAGCAGCGCTGGTTCACGGGCGACACCGTGAGCGTGGGGATCGGCCAGGGATATCTCCTCGCCACGCCGCTGCAGCTCGCGGTGGCCACCGCCACTCTCGCCAATGACGGCGTGCCGGTGCACCCCCACCTCCTGAGGTCGGTGCAGGATTCCAGGACCCAGGAGATGCGCCCGGTGGAAGCCTCGGCGCTCGAGGCAGCGGTCGTGAAACCGGAGCACCTCGCGCTCATCCGCTCCGCGATGGTCGACGTGGCCCGTCCGGGCGGCACCGCCGCGCGCGTCGGCGCCAACGCGGGTTACGCCATGGCCGCCAAGACCGGCACGGCGCAGGTGATCGCGATGAAGCAGGGCGAGAAGTACGACGAGAAGCGCGTGAAGGAAGCCAACCGCGACCATGCGCTCTTCATCGCCTTCGCCCCCGCGGACGACCCGAAGCTCGCAATGGCGGTATTGGTCGAGAACGGCGGCCACGGGGGGTCGACCGCGGGGCCCATCGCACGCGAGGTGTTCGACTACTACTTGCTCGGCAAGGTGCCCGCGAAGCGGCCGAAGCTCGGCGAAGACGAGCCCGAAGAACATGATTAGCCGCATCTTCGACTTCCTCTCCCGGCGCATCGACGGCCCGCTCATGGCCGCGCTGGCGCTCACCATCGCGCTCGGGATCGTCGTCGTCTATTCGGCCTCGGGCGGCTCCTCGCTCGAGCGCGCCGTGGGCCAGGGGCGAAACCTCGCCGTGGCGCTGCTGGCGTTGTGGATCTTCGCGCACATCCATCCGCAGCTGCTGATGCGCCTGGCGCTGCCGGTCTACGTCGTCGGGCTCGGGCTGCTCATCGGAGTCGCCCTCTTCGGCGAGATCCGCAACGGCGCGCGCCGCTGGCTGAGCCTGGGCTTCACGACGGTGCAGCCCTCCGAAGTGATGAAGATCGCCGTGCCCCTGGTGCTCGCGTGGTATTTCCATCGGCGCGAGGAAGGGCTGCGCATGCGCGATTTCGCGCTCGCCGCGGTCCTGCTCGTCCTGCCCGTGGCCCTCATCGTGCGCCAGCCCGACCTGGGGACCGCGCTCCTCGTCTTCGCCTCGGGCTTCTTCGTGATCTTCCTCGCCGGCCTGTCGTGGAGGGTCCTGGGCGCCATGGTCTTCGCCGGGGCCGCGAGCCTTCCCTTCCTGTGGTCCGTTCTCCACCCGTACCAGCGGCAACGCATTCTCACGCTGCTCAACCCGATGGAGGATCCGCTGGGCTCGGGCTACCACATCATCCAGTCGACGATCGCGATCGGCTCGGGCGGCATCCTCGGCAAGGGGTGGCTCAACGGCACGCAGGCGCAGCTCGACTTCGTGCCGGAGCGCTCCACCGACTTCATCCTCGCGGTGTTCGGAGAAGAGTTCGGGCTGGTCGGCAACCTCCTGCTGATCGCGCTCTACGTCCTCATCATCGCGCGCGGCTTCATGATCGCCGCGAGCGCCTCGACCGTCTTCTCGCGCCTCGCCGCGGGCGCCATCACCCTCACCTTCTTCACCTACGCGTTCGTGAACATGGGGATGGTGAGCGGGATCCTGCCGGTGGTGGGCGTGCCGCTGCCCCTCATCAGCTACGGCGGCACGGCGCTGCTCTCGATGCTGGTCGCGTTCGGGATCCTCATGTCGATCTCGACGCACAAGCAGCTGGTGTCGAGTTGAAGTACGCCGTCATTCCCGCCATGGCGCTCGTGTTGCTGCTGGCGGGATGCGCGACCACACCGAAGGCTCCCGCGCCGCAGCCCTCCGGAAAGTACTATTCCGACGACGGGCCGCCGGATCGCGTCCCCGACAACCTCGCCGAGATTCCCAACGCCGTGCCGCGCGACGAGCCGTTCCACCGCTACGCGAACCGGCCGTACACGGTCTTCGGCCGGACCTATGTCCCGGTGGTCAACAGGCAGGCCATGCGGGAGCGCGGCATCGCCTCGTGGTACGGCAGGAAATTCCATGGGCAGAAGACTTCCTCGGGCGAGCCCTACGACATGTTCGCGATGACCGCGGCGCATCCGACGCTGCCGATTCCCAGCTATGCGCGCGTCACGAACCTCAAGACCGGCGAGTGGGTGGTGGTGCGCATCAACGATCGCGGGCCGTTCCATTCCAACCGCGTGATCGACCTTTCCTACGCCGCGGCGGCGCGCATCGGCATCGCCGGGGCCGGCAGCGGCATGGTCGAGATCGAGCGCGTCTTCGAGGCTCCCGAGCCGCAGATGACCGCCGCGCAGGCGCTTGCGCTTCCGCCGCCGCAACAGACGATCGTCGAAACACCGGTCATCGTCGAGGAGACGGCGGGCTTGTGGCTGCAGCTGGGCGCATTCTCCAGCCGCGAGGGCGCGGAGAATTTTCGCGACAAGGTGGCGAAGGAGCTCTCCTGGCTCTACGAGCCGGTGCAGGTCACCGCGCGCGACGGCCTGCACCGCGTCCGCCTCGGGCCATATCGCAATCGCGAGGAAGCCACGGCTATCGCGGACAAGGTCCGGCAGACGCTCGGATTCGCTCCCACCCTCATCACGCGCTGATGAGAAGCCTCCTTGCCATCGTGCTCGCGTTCGCGGCCCCCTGGGGATTCGCGCAGGGCGTCACGCCGCCGCCGATCGCCGCCAAGGCCTTCATCGTGGTGGACATGCTGAGCGGGCAGACGCTCGCGGCGGCCAACGAGGACGACCGCTTCGACCCCGCCTCCCTCACGAAGCTGATGACCGCCTACCTCGTGTTCAGGGCGCTGCGCGACCACAGGCTCGAGGACGCGCAGCTCGTTGCTGTGTCCGCCGCGGCGGCCAGGGCCGAAGGCGCGCGCATGTACATCGTCCAGGGCAGCTCGGTGGCGGTCGCCGATCTCGTGCGCGGGATGATCGTGCAATCGGGCAACGACGCGGCGATCGCGCTCGCCGAGGCGGTCGCGGGAAGCGAGGATGCGTTCGTCGCGCTCATGAACCGCGAGGCCGAGAGGCTCGGGCTCGCGCACACGCATTTCGCCAACGCCAGCGGCAAGCCCGTGCCCGGCCACCAATCGTCGGCACGCGACCTGGCGCAGCTCGCGACCGTGCTGGTGCGCGACTTCCCCGAGCAATACCCGCTCTACTCGCAAAAGGAGTTCACCTACAACAAGATCCGGCAGGCGAACCGCAACCGCCTGCTGTGGACCGATCCCACGGTCGACGGCGTGAAGACGGGCTTCACCGAGGCCGCGGGCTACTGCCTCATCGCGAGCGCCAAGAGGGGCGAGCGGCGCCTGCTCTCCGTGCTGCTCGGCGCGCAGTCGGATGCGATGCGCACTTCCGAGAGCCAGAAGCTGCTGAACTTCGCCTTCCAGGCCTATGAGACGCGCCGGCTCTACCGCAAGGGCGAAACCGTCCTCACGCCGCAGGTCTACAAGTGAACGAAGGCGGCGATCGCACTGGGTTTCGATCACGACGTGTGGTTGACCCTTCCGCGCGAGCGCTTCGCGGGGCTCGCCGCCGTGCTCGAGACGCAGCAGCCCTTCGTCGCCCCGCTTGCCGCCGGGCAGAAAGCGGGCATAATGAAATTAACGCGCGACAACGCGCCGGTGGCTGAATTTCCCGTCGTGGCGCTCGACGAAGTGCCGCTGGCGGGATTCCTGTCCCGAGGCTGGGACAGCTTGCGACTCCTGTTCCGATGATGACAATCCCACCCCGACAAGTTGGGGACCCCCGCCGATGACCTCCCCGATCGCGCACTTCAACGGGCAGCTCATGCCCCTGGACCGCATCTCGATCTCCCCGCTCGACCGCGGCTTCATCTTCGGCGACGGCGTCTATGAAGTGATCCCGGTCTACGACGGATCGCCCCTGCGCGCGCGCGAGCACTTCGAGCGGCTGCAGCGCTCCATGGACGCGATCCGCCTGAAGAACCCGCACACCGTGGACGAGTGGATCGCGCTCACCGGTGAATTGCTCGCGCACCACCCCGGCAACCAGGCGGTGTACATCCAGGTGACACGCGGCGCCCCGCCCAAGCGCGACCATGTGATCCCCCAGGACCTCACGCCCACCGTTTTCATGATGGCCAATCCGCTCGCCTCGCCGTCGCGCGAGCAGGTCGAGAACGGCGTGGCGTGCGTGACCGCGCCCGACTTCCGCTGGGAGAAGTGCCACATCAAGTCGACCTCGCTGCTGGGCAACGTGCTCGCGCGCCAGGTCTCCGCCGACGCGGGCGCCACCGAGACGATCCTGCTGCGCGACGGCAATCTCACCGAGGCCTCCGCCTCGAATGTCTTCGTGGTGAAGAACGGCGTGGTCGCCGCCCCGCCGCGCGACAACCTGATCCTGCTGGGCATCACCTACGACCTTCTCGTGCGCCTCGCCGACGAAGGCGCGATCAAGGTCGAGATCCGCCCGATTGCCGAAAGCGAGCTGCGCTCCGCCGACGAGATCTGGCTCACCTCGTCCACCAAGGAAGTGCTCGCGGTGACGACCCTAGACGGCAAGCCCGTGGGCGCAGGCAAGCCGGGGGCGCTCTTCAAGCGCATGCACGCCCTCTTCCAGGAGCACAAGGCCGAGGCGCGGAAAGCCCGCGTCGCGGCTTGAAGCGCGGGGGTGAGCATGGACCGGCCGGAAGACTCCGAGGCGCCGTCGCTCTTCATATTCCCTTGCGTCTTCCCCATCAAGGTCATGGGGCGGCGCGAGGACGGGTTCGCGCAGACGATCTCGGAGATCGTGCTGCGCCACGCCGCGGATTTCCGTCCGCAGTCGATGGAGATGCGCGCCTCGAAGAACGGGCGCTATCTCTCGCTCACGGTGACGATCAACGCCCGGTCGCGCGAGCAGCTCGACGCGCTCTACTCGGA
>JBGOST010000067.1:0-8015 GCA_041476125.1 Usitatibacter sp.
CCTCGATCCTCACCGCCTCGGCGAGCGACAGGCGCGTTGCCGGGCTCATCGCCATCGTGTCGTCGAGCGCGAAGGTGATCGGCCATTGGCCCGCGGAGCTGCGCTGGATCGCCAGCGGCATGCGCGCCCCGCCCTCGGCGCGCGCGAAGACGAATACGGTGTCGGAGGCGCTGATCTTCGAGGCGACCTCGGGAGCCACGGAAACCGATCCCGAGACGGATTTCGGCGCCGCCGCCTGGGGCTGGGCTGCCTGCGCCGCCGCGCCGGGCTTGATGACGGCCTGCGCCGTCGCCCCGGGCTTGATGACGGCCTGCGTCGCGGGGCTCGCGAGCGTCGCGCCGGCGACGGCGGCCTTGAGGCGCACTTCGTCGAGGATCGTGCGCACCTGCTTCACGTCCTCCGATTCGGGGGGAAGGGCGCTCGCGAGTGTCTCCCAGTAGCGCACGGCGGCGGGGAAATCGCCGGCGTCCATCGCCGCGGTTCCCGCGAGTGCCAGCGCCTTGTGATGCTTTGGGTCGATGGCGAGCGCCTGCCTGGCGAGCTCGTAGGGCCGTCCCGCGAGCGTGCGGCCCTGCGCCATGCCGAGCGCATCGGCGTAGTCGGCGAGGACCTGCGCGTCGCCGGGGGCGATCGCCACGAGGTGCTCGTATGCATCCGCCGATTCCTTGAAGCGGCCGAGCGCGGACATCGAGCGCGCGAGCAGCGCCCACCCGCGCGCGTCGTCGGGGCGCTCGCGCATCTTGGCGGCGAGGGATTCCACCATGGCGAGGATCTGCTTGTCGTCGAGCTCCGGTTTCGCGCGCGCGAGCGTTTGCGGATCGAGCGCCGCGGGGTTTCCGACCGCGAGATAGGTTCCGACGGCCAGCGCGGGCAGGGCCACGATCACCGCGACGGCCGTGAGCCACGGCTTCCCGCCCGCGGCGCGGGCCTGCGGCGGGGCGGGAATATCGCCCTGGGCCCGATCGACGAGGTCGCGCAGGGCCTCCTCGCGCGCATCGGCGGGGAGGGTCCCGCTCGCGATGTCCACGTCGATCTCGCGGCGCTGGCCGCGAAGGACGGCGAGATTGACATCGCGCGCGCTGGGGCCGGCGACGGCGCCCGGCCGCAGCAGCGGCACCAGCACGAAGGCGAGCGCCACGAGGGTCATGAGCGCGGCGAGGATCCAGAACGTCGTCATCAAGGAAAAAGGCGAAAGGAAACCGTGAATTATACCGATCGCCCGAGGCGATTCCGAGGTTCGATACAATGCGATTCCAAAAAAGGGATCGCGACTCTTTCCAGGTGAGCAACAGCTCGATCCTCCAGCACAAGCGTTTTCGCTGGCCCAACCGCTCCGGAGGGAATTCCCCGCCGCGAACCGCATCGAACACTCCATGCGAGTCCTAGGGACCCAGGCGAAGAAGGTCGTCGAACACCCCGGCAGGTTCGCGCTGCAGACGCTCAAGGCCTTCAGGGCCAACCAGGGGATGCTGCTCGCGGGAGCGGTCGCCTACTACGCGCTGCTGTCGATCGTCCCGCTGCTCATCCTAATCGCCATCGCGCTCGCGAACTTCGTCGACCCGGTCGAGCTGCTGTCCGCCCTCGGGCGCTACCTCGAATGGCTGGTGCCCGGCCAATCGGCGCCGATCGTCGAGGAGCTCGCCCACTTCCTCGATCACAAGGACGTGATCGGCTGGGTCCTGCTCGCGACGATGGTCTTCTTCAGCGGGCTCGCCTTCACGGTGCTCGAGAACGCGATGTCGGTGATCTTCTTCCACCGCGTGGCCGAGCGCAAACGCCGCTTCATCATCTCGGTGCTGCTTCCCTACTGCTACATCCTGTCGCTCGGCGTGGGCGCGCTGCTCGTCACGCTGGTGTCGGGAAGCCTGCAGGCGATGGCGTTGCACGACATCGAGTTCCTCGGGCGCAGCTGGTCGCTGGGCAACGTCTCGGGCGTGCTGCTCTACCTGCTGGGTTTCGCGGGCGAGGTGTTCGTCCTCACCTCGATCTACCTCGTGATGCCGGTGGGGCGGCTGAAGTTCACCCATGCGTTGATCGGCGGAGTGACGGCCGCGGTCCTCTGGGAGATCACGCGGCACATCCTCACGTGGTATTTCGCGACGCTGTCGCAGGTGAACGTGGTGTATGGCTCGCTCACCACCGCGATCATCGTGCTGCTGAGCCTGGAATTCGCCGCGATCCTGCTGCTCCTGGGCGCCCAGGTGATCGCCGAGTACGAGCGCATCGGAACGGAGCCGATCGAGGTCGCTCCCAAGAAGCTGCGCACCGCGAAGGCCTAGTGCTTCACTTCCCCGATGAGCCGGTCGAGGTGCGGGTCGGCCCGGTGGTTCGCCGCGTTCCACCGCATCACCAGGAACATCGTGCCCGAGACGAACAGCCCGAACATCAGGATGATGATGTGGATGTGGAGGTCGAAGCGCAGGGTGACGGAATAGACCGCGAGCATCACCAGGATGCTCACGTTCTCGTTGAAGTTCTGCACCGCGATCGAGTGCCCCGCCGACATGAGCACGTGGCCCCGGTGCTGCAGGAGCGCGTTCATCGGCACGACGAAGAATCCCGCCAGCGCGCCCACCAGGATGAGGAGGGCGTAGACGCCGGGCATCCATCGCGTCCAGATGAGCAGGATCACGACCACGCCCATGGCCACGCCCACCGGCAGCACCTTCACCGCCTTCTTCAGCGGCACCAGGCGCGCGGCGAGGACCGCGCCCGCCGCGATGCCGAAGGCGGAGATTCCCTGGAGCACCGCACCCTTGTCCAGGGGCAGGTTGAGGCTTGCCTCCGCCCAGCGCAGCACGAGCAGCTGGAGTGTCGCGCCCGCTCCCCAGAACAGCGTGGTGACCGCGAGGGAGATCTGCCCCAGCTTGTCGGTCCACAGCGTGGTGAAGCAGCGCGAAAAATCCACCATGAGGCGCAGGGGATTGCGCTCCTGGTGCGGGTAGCGCGCCCCGGTGTCGGGAATCGCGAGATTGAAGATCGCCGCGATCACGTAGATGCACATGATCACCACGATCGCCGCCTCGGGCGGCGAATCGATGTTGGTCTCGATGAGCGGCACGTCGATGGCGAGGAGCGTGGCCGAGATCCTGGGACCGATCAGCATGCCGCCGAGGAGCACGCCCAGCACGATGGAGGCGACCGTGAGGCCCTCGATCCAGCCGTTGGCGATCACGAGCTGCTCGGGCGGCAGGAGCTCGGTGAGGATGCCGTACTTCGCGGGCGAATACGCCGCGGCCCCCAGGCCCACCACCGCGTACGCGAGCACGATCACCCAGTACGGCTGCATGTTGCCGAGGCTCAGGAACTCGTTGAACAGGATGAGCACGCATCCCACGACCTTCACCATGTTCGTGGCGAACATGACCCGCCCCTTGGGCATCGAATCGGCGAAGGCGCCGACGAGGAAGGCGAGCACCACGTACGAGATGGTGAAGAAGAACTTCAGCAGCGGCGTGAGCCACGGCGGTCCCTGCAGCAGGGACAGCATGGAGATGGCGGCGATGAAGAGAGCGTTGTCCGCGAGGGACGAGAAGAACTGCGCCGCCATGATGGTGTAGAAGCCCTTTTTCATGGCGTTGTCTTATACCACGCGCCTCTTATCTCATTGACCGTGGGCGCTCCACCATTCGCGGAAGGCGCGCCCCGGCAGCGGCGCGGCGAACAGCTGTCCCTGCGCCAGGTCGCAACCGAGCGCCTTCAACGCGTCGCGCGTCTCCGCGAGCTCCACGCCCTCGGCGAGGACGCGAAAACCGAAGTGGTGCCCGAGGTCGATCGCGGTGCGCACCACCGCGCGGTCGCCCGCGTCGGCGACAAGGCCGGCCACGAACGGGCGATCGATCTTGATCTCGTCGATCGGGAAGCGCTTGAGCTGGGCGAGCGACGAATAGCCGGAGCCGAAGTCGTCGAGCGCGAGACCCACGCCGATGGCCTTCAACCGCGTGAGGATCGCGACCGAGCGCTCCGCCTCCGCGATGAGGGCGCTCTCGGCGATCTCGAAGGTCACGTTCGACGCATCGAGCCCCCAGGTCCTGATTCCCTGGTCGACCACCGGCGGCAGCTCGCGATCGTTGAGCGTGGCGAGCGCGAGGTTGATCGACAGGCGCGGCTGGATGCCGCTTTCGCGCCATTGCGCCGCCTGCCGGAACGCCGAGTTCAGGATCCAGAAGGTGAGCGTGCCGAGCAGCCCGGTGCGCTCGGCGATGCCGACCATGGTGAGCGGCGGCACGTCGCCCGCCTGCGGATGGCGCCAGCGCAGCAGCGCCTCGGCGCCCATGGCGTGCCCCGAGGCGAGGTCGATCTGGGGTTGGTAGTAGAGCTCGAGCTCGTTGGCGCGGATCGCGCGCTCCAGGTCCAGGTCGAGGCCGCGATAGACCTCGGCCTCGACGGCCTCGTCGCCCTGGAAGACGTGGTAGCCCTCCTCCTGCGTGGCGGCGATGTGGCGCGAGATGTCGGCGGCCATCAACAGCTGCGCCGGGTCGTAGCCGTGCTCGGGCAGGGTGGCGATGCCCACGCAGGGCCGCAGCACCGCCGAGCCGCCCTCGTGCGCGATCGGCCGGTCGAGGGCGCGCAGCAATTTCACCGCCGCGAGCACCGCCTGGCTCGGATGCGAAAGGCGCGGCAGGATGACGCAGACCTGCTCGTCGCTGATCGAGGCCACACGGTCCTCGGGGCGCAGCGCCTTGCGCAGGCGATCGACCACGAGCGCCATCGTCATCGCCGGCGCGGGGCCCTTGAGGAGGGCCTGCAGGCGGTCGACACGGCGCAGCTCGATGATCATCACCGCAAGACGCCCCTCGGTGGCGCGCGCGATCGCGGTCTCGCGATCGAGCATGCGCAGCAGCTCTTCGCGGCCCTCCGCGGCGATGGACTCCGTCGTCGAGGATGATGGGCGCGACGGCGGCGGGGAGCTCACGCGTTCACGCGACGTAGAAATCGGTGAGATCCAGGCCGTAGGCGCCCGCGGGAAGGCCGCGCTTGATGAACACCTGCTCCTCTCCGCTCACGTTCGGCGCGTACAGGAGGTCGAGCATCGCCGGGTGCGCCGAGCGCGTCTTGTCGGGCCCGGTGACGACGAGCACGCGCGGCTTGAGCCGGCGCACCTTGTTGTGGGCCACCACGATCGCCACCTCGCCCGACGACAGCTCGATCAGGGAGCCGACGGGGAAGACGCCCATCGAGGAGACGAACTGCTGCACCAGGGGCTCGTGGAAATAGTCGCCGCCCCAGCCGGTGATGCTGCGCTGCGCTTCGTACGAAGAGACGGCCGCGGCATAGGGGCGATGGTTGGTGAGCGCGGCGAAGCAGTCGACGATGCCGGCCATGCGCCCGTAGATCGAGATCTCGTCGCCGACGAGGCCGCGCGGATAGCCGCTGCCGTTCATGCGCTCGTGGTGCTGCGCGATCCCCGTGATCACGTCCGGGTCGATGCTCGGGGTCTCCGCGAGGATCTCGAGGCCGTGGTCGACGTGCGCCTTGACCGCCTCGAACTCCTCGTCGCTGAGGCGCCCCTGTTTTTCGAGCAGGTTCTTCGGCAAGCGGATCTTGCCGATGTCGAGGAGCAGGCCCACTTGCGCGAGCAGCTCCAGCTGCGCCTTCGGAAAGCCCAGGTGGCGGCCGAACGCCGTGAGGTACACGGAGACCTGGAGCCCGTGGCCGTAGCTCGAGATGTCCTGCTCGCGAAGGCGCGCCACCCACATGAGCGCATCGGGGTTGCGCACGATGCTCTCGACCATGCCCTCGACGATCTCCTCGACGCGCTCGATCTCGAAGCTGCCGCCGATGCGCACGTCGTTCACCAGCTTGGCGAGCAGGTCGGATGCGCGCACCACCGTTTCGCGCGCGACCGGCACTTCCTGCTCGACGCTCACCTGGTCGACGTAAGTCTGGACCTCGATGCCGGCCGGCAGCAGCGCCGCGCGGGTGGCGAATTCCTGCGGGGTCTCGCGCGGTTGCTCGATCACCTCCGGGACCGCGGGTCCCTTGGGGCGCTTGCCCATGCCGCGCAGCCCTCCGAACCTGCGCGAAAAGAATCCCGGGACTTCGATCTCCCCATCCGACTCGGGCTCGGGCGGCGGCTTGACGAGGAAGGCGCGGCGCGCGGCTTCGTCGAGGCGCTGGGGGCGCCCCGGGCCCGCCGCGGAAACGACGGAGGACTCGCGATTCGTCGCTACCGGAGGAGGGCGCTCCGCGCCCGCGGCCTCACCCGCGGCCCCGCTGCCCTGTTGAGCGGGTCGCGCGCCGGGGACCGAACCGGTGCGGCGCATCGGCGGGATCGTGTTGGTGACGGGCGCCGGAGGAGCCTCGTACTCGTCGCCGGTCGATCGCGCGCGATCGACCATGACGTACTCGCAATGCGCCCGCAGGGTCGCGATCTGCTCGTCTTCCTCGATGAGGAAGCCCTGCAGGAGGAACGGAGTGTCCACCCATGGCCGGTCGAGATCGGCAACGAACATGCCGACCTTCAGGTCGCGAGTGGGGATCTTGGACGCCATCCACTCGCATTCTAAAGGGGAAACAGCCCCTTAGACTGCCCAACCGCGGTGAGGCCCTGCGATTCCTAGGTTAGAAAGCCCAGGTCGCTGGGAGAAAAGAGCGCGAGGTTGGGGAAGACGGCGGCGAGGCCCGCCTCGTTCACGCCGAGCCAGCGCGCGAGCGTTGCCCCGTACTGCTCCACCGAGGTGGTGGGGATCCAGCGCCCCGCGGTGTCGGCGTCGTCCGGGCCGGTGCGGGCCAGGGTGGGATAGCGCCCGAACATCTGGCCGCCGCGCACCGCCCCGCCGAGGATGAAATGGTGGTTGCCCCAGGCGTGGTCGGTGCCCGCCCCGGATGCCGGCTGGAAGGTGCGGCCGAAATCGGACAGGGTGAAGGTGGTGACCTGGCTCGCCACGCCCAGCTGCACGGTCGCGTCGTAGAACGCGCGCAGCGCGGGCGAGAGCTGGCCCAGCAGGTTGGTGAGCACGGCGAGCTCGTTGGAGTGCGTGTCGAATCCGCCGAGGGAAACGAAGAAGACTTGCCGCCGCGCCCCCGTCTGCGCGCGCGCCTCGATCAACTTCGCCACCTGCAGAAGCTGCTGCGCGATGGCATTCGTCTGCCCCGTGAAGTGCCCCTGGATGGTCGACGCGTTCGAGGTGAGGATGGGATTGACCACGCTCGAAAGCGCCAGCGCCTGCGAAGTGATGTCGCCGGCGGCCTTCACGAAGGCGTTGTCGCGGTCGGCGGCGAGGATCGCCTGCATCGCGGAGAGCCGCGCGTTGGCCGCCGCGGTGCCGTTGAAGCCCTGCAGCGCGAGCCCGCCGCTCTGCGGGAGCGCCAGGGGGCTCGCGGTGTCGCCGGCGATGAACAGGCTCGAGCCCGCGATCGAAGTGACCACGGGAAACGCGGGGTTCTGGCCCGCCATCTGGTCGCCGAGGCGCCCACCCCAGCCCGTGCGGCTCGGGCCCGAGGAGACCGACGATTGCCACTGGTTCTGCTGGTCGGAGTGCGAGAAGAGGTTGTCGGGGCGCTTGGTGAAGTAGTTCGACTTCGTCGTCGGCTCGTTCAGCGGACCCACGTTGGCAAGGATCGCGAGCTTGCCCTGGGCGAAGAGCGGATGAATGTCCGAGAGGTCCGGGTGCAGGCCGTAGGGCGAGGCGGCGTTCGCGGGCTGGATCGCGAGCAGCTCGTTCTGCGCGAGGTTCACTCCGGAGGCGACGGTGCGCACCGTGGCGTACTGCGAGTATCCGGCGCTGTCCATCGGCACGATGAGGTTGTTGCCGTCCACCCCGCCGTAGAGGAACACGCACACCAGCGCCTTGTAGTCGTTCGCGGCCTGCGCGTGGGCGGCGGCGCTCAAGCCGAGGGCTCCGAGGGGCGCGAGGCGCGCGGCGAGGGCGCCGGAGGCGAGCGCGCCCGAGTTCAACAGGAAATCGCGGCGTGTCTTCATCGTTGCACCTGGTATTGCGGCGAGGTCACCACCAGCCAGAGGCCGGTGCGCGCGCGGTTCAGGGAATCGCTTGCGGGAATCGCGTTCACCG
>JBGOST010000068.1:0-7994 GCA_041476125.1 Usitatibacter sp.
GAGGGCGCCGGGAACGTTGACCAGGCCCGCGCCTTGCTGGAGCAGGTTGGAATTGGGAAGGGCTTCGGCGCTGTATTGGAGGATCGCCTTGACGAGGGGGGGCGTGAGGCTCGGATTGACCTGCAGCATCAGCGCCACGGTCCCGGAGACCACAGGAGCCGAGAACGACGTTCCCGTTACCGACATCAGGCCCGTGCCGTTGCGGCTCGACTGCACGATGAGCTGCGGAAAGACCTGCGAGAGCCGGCTGGTGTTGTTGCCATACACGTCGGTCGACAACGCGCCGACGATGCGATTGCCCGGCGCGACGAGCTCGGGCTTGAGAACGTTGTCGCGATGGAGGACTCCGGCCGCATCGAGGAGCGCGCCGCGAGTCGGGCCGCGCGAGCTGAACATGTTCACCGTGTCGTCGGCGCGCGTGGCGGTTTCGTGCGGGTTTTCCGATCCCACCGTGATGGCGGAGGGCTCGGTGCCCGGCGAAGTAATGGTGCCGTAGCGCTGGACCCCGTCGGGGCCCCTGCCGAAGTTTCCGGCAGCGACGACCACGGTGACTCCGGCGGCTACGGCGTTGCGTACCGCGCGGCACAACGGATCGTTCACATACGATTCCGTCGAGTCGGCCGCGAGGCTGATGTTGAGCACGCGAATGTTGTATGACTTGGCGTTGTAGATGACCCAGTCGATTCCCGCCAGCGCGTCGCCCAGCTCCCCCAGCCCTTTCCCGTTGAGGACGCGAACGTCATAGAGGGAGGCGCCCGGCGCGACCCCGGTGCTTTCCTGAGGGCCGGGCACCGCGCCTCCCGCGGCGATCGAAGCCACCAGGGTCCCGTGTCCATAAGGATCGGGGAACGTGTTGCTGGTGATGCCGATGAGACTGTCGGTGGACGCCGAAGTCGAGGGCGAGGTGCTGCCGCCGGAAACTTGCGTCGGCGTCGTGCCGCCGCTGGTGTCCACGCCCGGATCCCAATCGGAGGTCGGGGTCGAGGAGCCCGTTGAGGCCAGCGACGAGGTGGTGAGCAGTGGCCCGGCGGGCAGCAGCGAGCGCGACTCCACCGTCAAATCGACGCTGCGCTTGACGCGCGAGCCGCTCTTGCTCGCGAAGGCGCGATGCGACGACATGATTCCCGAATCCAGGAACGCGATTCCCACGCCGCTGCCATCGACGCCGGGAATGCCGGCGTTGGCGCTGCGAGCACCGGCGGCACCGGTCACCTTCTCGACGAGGCTGAAGGTGCGCGAGGTCACGCGGTTGGGCAGCATCCTTTCGACGTCGCTGCGCTTCGCGATCTCGATGACCTGCGAGGCGGGAAGCATCGCGGCCACGCCGGAGACGGAGATGAAACGGTATTGGACCGCCCCGCCGGCGGCGAGGATCGCGCCGCGCAGGGACTTGAGGTCCGGATCGGTGGGGGCGATGGCGAGGATCACAACTTTGAGCAGGCGGCCGTTGGCGGTCTCCCTGGCCCAATGCGCATCGACGCTGGCGGCCGCGAGGCTCGCCTGCAGGTCGGCGGAAAGTTTCCGATTGGCTTCCGCGGCCGATGAATAGGTGGTTTGCGCGATCGCTCCCCACGATGCGACGAGGAGCGTGAGAAGGACCAGCAACGCCAAGAGCGTGCGATCCGGAATGAAGCGCCGTGCGATTTTTGCGTTGTCCATTTTTGGCCCCGTGTGCTGTGAAGAAACGCACACTTCGACCCGAGCTTATGCCCGACCCCTTGAAACGAGGTGTGAGGTTTCGCACACTCGCGAATTACAGAGGTAGCCCAGTTACAGCTGTAGGAATTGCGTTGCGGGGCGGCGAGGCTCACGTGGCGAGCCAGCGTCCCGTTATCATTCGTGCATGCCGCAAGAACGCCGAAGCCTCGGAAAGGAAGAGCTTTTTCAGCTCCTGGGGCAGGGACACGCGGCGCGAGTCACGGTGCTCACCCCCAACCGCAGGCTGGCGCAATCGCTGCAGCGGGATTTCGACCGGTCACAGCTCGGGCGCGGCAGCCGGTCCTGGGAAACCGCCGACATCCTCCCTTTCGGCGCCCTCGTGCAGCGGCTCTGGGAGGACGCGCTGTACTGCGATCTGGCGCCCGGCGTGCCCCTGCTCCTGGCACCGGCCCAGGATCAGGCGCTCTGGGAGGAATCGATCCGCGCCACCCGTCTCGCCGAGGCCCTCCTTTCCGCCGCACCCGCGGCGGCGCAATGCCGGGAGGCCTGGCAGCTCGCAAAGGCCTGGCGGCTGGATCCCCGCTCCGCCGGCCCGCCGAACGAGGACGCGCGCGCATTCCTCGAATGGGCATCGGGCTACGAGCGCGCGACCCGTGAGAAGGGCGTGACCGATGCCGCGCGCCTGCCCGATGTGATCGCGCCGATGCTCGCCCACGCAGCGCTTCGCAAGCCGGCCACGGTGGCGCTCTTCGGCTTCGACCTCGTCACGCCGCAAATGCGCGACTTTCTCGCCGCGTTGGCGGCGCAAGGCACCGCGGTGATCGACGCGGTTGCCGCGGCGCGACAGGCGAAGGTCGCGCGCCTCGAGTTCACCGAGGCGAAAGAAGAGATCGGCGCCGCGGCGCGTTGGGCGCGCTCGAGGCTCGAGGGAAGTTCTCCCTCCGCCTTGGGAGAGGGTCGATCTCCCCGCATCGGCGTCGTCGTCCCCGACCTCGCCCGATCGCGCGCGCAGGTCCAGCGCATCTTCGCCAACGTGATGCAGCCGGATCACATGCTCGCCGCCGAGGCGAAGGCCCTGCCGTTCAACCTGTCGCTGGGCGCTCGGCTGGCGGATTTCCCCATCGTCGCCGACGCGCTGCTGTTGCTCGCCCTCACCGGCCGAGAGACGGCGTTCGAGCAGGCGAGCCGCCTTATCCGCTCGCCCTTCATCGCCGGCGCCGAGACCGAGATGGAGGTGCGCGCCAAGCTGGATGCGCGTTTGCGCAGGCGTTGCGGGCCGGCGATCGCCCTCGACTCGCTGCTTCGCCTGTGCGCGAGCCCCACGGCTCCCCATGCGAGCCTCCTGATGGATCGGCTCTCGCGTCTCGCCGCGTTCCGCAAGTCGAGCCTGTTCGGCGCGAAGCCCGCCTCCGATTGGGCGAAGGCGTTTTCCGAGGCGCTGCGCATCGCGGGGTTTCCCGGCGAGCGCGCGCTCGATTCCATCGAGCATCAGACGCTCGACAAATGGCATGAGCTGCTGGCGGAATTCGCCGCGCTCGAGCGCGTCACGGCAAAGATGGGCCATGCCGATGCGTGCCAACGCGTCCTTCAAATGGCGCGCGACGCGATTTTCCAGCCGGAGGGGCGAGACGTTCCCATTCAAGTCGTCGGCGTGCTCGAGTCCGCGGGCCTGGAGTTCGATCACCTCTGGGTCACGGGCCTCACCGACGAGGCGTGGCCGCTTGCGGCGCGGCCCAACCCTTTCATTCCGGTGAGCGTGCAGCGCCGCGCCGGAATCCCGCAATCGGATCCCGTGTCCTCGCTCGAGCTCGACCGCCGTATCACGGATGGATGGCTGCACTCGGCGCGCGAAGTCGTGGTGAGCCATGCGCGCATGAAGGGCGAGAGCGAGCTCGCGCCGAGCGCGCTCATCGCATCGATTCCCCTTTCGCCCCTCGACGATCTCGCGGCGGGACGATACGCGACGCTGCGCGAGGCGATCCGCCGTGCCGGCGCGATCGAGATCATCCAGGACGGCGTGGCGCCCCCGGTGGAAGTAACGACCCAGTCGGGAGGGACGGGTCTGTTCAAGGACCAGGCCGCGTGCCCATTCCGTGCGTTCGCCCGCCGGCGCCTGCACTCCGAGCCCCTCGAAACGCCGCGGCTCGGGCTCGACGCCCGCGATCGCGGCACGCTCGTCCACGCCATGCTCGCCGCGGTGTGGAAGAAGCTGGGCACCCGCGATCGCCTCATGGCAGCAAGCCCCGAGGATCTCGGCGAGATCCTCGGGGCCTGCGCCGATGAAGCGATTGCCCACGTGAGACGCTATCGCGCGGATGCGCTCTCCGGGCGCTACGCGCAACTCGAGCATGCGCGGCTCATGCGGCTCGCGGGCGAATGGCTCGCGGTTGACCGGCGCCGCGAAGGCTTCGAGGTGGTCGCCATCGAAGAGAAGCATCCGGTCACATTCGGCGGGATCACGGTGAACGCGAAACTCGACCGCATGGACAAGCTCGCCGCCGGACACGCGATCATCGACTACAAGACCGGGGTGTGTAAGACCTCCGATTGGATGGGCGAGCGTCCGGACGAGCCGCAGCTGCCGATGTACGCGCTGGGCGGAGGCGAGGAGATCGCGGCGGTGGCATTCGCGCTGGTGAAGACGGGGGAGGCGCGTTTCAAGGGCATTTCGCGAGTCCCGGACCTGATGCCGGGCGTCTGTACCGTCGACAAGGCCGGCAAAGCCGCGACGAGGTATCGCGACTGGGGCCAGCTCCTCGCGGGCTGGCGAGACGAGCTCGATGCGACCGGGCGTGGATTCGCCTCGGGCGAGGCGCGCGTCGACCCCAAGCACGGCGCAACCACGTGCGAGAACTGCAAGCAGCACATGTTCTGCCGCATTGCCGAGAAGACGCCATTCGGCGGGGCGGGCGACGGCGAGGTTGACACCGATGACTGACCTCGTGCGCGCCCCGGACCTTGAGCAGCGCGAGCGCGCCCTCGACCCGCGGCACTCGTACATCGTGCAGGCGCCCGCGGGCTCCGGCAAGACGGAGCTTCTGATCCAGCGCTACCTCGCCCTGCTCGGCCGCGTCGAGCGCCCCGAGGAGATCGCCGCGATCACATTCACCATCAAGGCCGCAGCCGAGATGCGCCTGCGCGTCTTCGGGGCCCTGCGCGCGGCGCGCAACGAGCCGCGCCCCGTCGCGCCCCACGAAGCGCGCACCTGGGATCTAGCACGCGCGGCCCTGGCGCGCAACGACGCGCTCGGATGGAAGCTCGAGGAAAGCGCGGACCGGGTGCGCGTGCAGACCATCGACGCGTTGTGCGCTTCCCTCACGCGCCAGATGCCGGTGCTGTCCGAATTCGGCGCTCACCCCGAGGTGATCGAGGATGCTTCCGCGCTCTTCGCCGAGGCGGCCCGCGACCTGCTGGCCACGCTCGAGATCGAAGGGAATGCGGCTGCGCCGGCCGTGGCGCGTCTTCTCTCGCACCTCGACAACGACACGGCGCAAGCGGAAAAGCTCATCGCCGCGATGCTCGCGCAGCGCGACCACTGGATCCGTACGCTGCGCAAGGCGTCCGACCGCAAATCGCTCGAGGCCACGCTCGACGAGGTGCGGCGCGCGACGGTGGACAAGGCGCGCGAGTTGTGGCCGCGCCAATTCGTCTCTCCGAGCGAGGACGACGTCGACGGATGGATCCGCCACGCCGCCGAATGCCTGACCGGCAAGGGCGAATGGCGCAAGCGGCCGCCTACGCCCGAGGTGCTGCGCGAGAACGAGCCGCTGCGCGTGGCGTTGGACGCGGTGAGGGATCTGCCGCCGGCGCAATACTCGCAGCAACAATGGGACGTGCTCGAGGCCATCATCCAGCTCTCCCCCCTCGCGGTGGCCGAGCTGCGGGTCGTCTTCGCGAAGCACGGCAAGGCGGACTTCATCGAGTTCGCGCAAGGCGCGCTGCGCGCGCTCGAAAGCGAGGACGGCCCGACCGACCTCCTGCTCGTCCTCGACTATCGCATCCGCCACATCCTCGTCGACGAGTTCCAGGACACGTCCAACACCCAATTCGAGCTGCTCGAGAAGCTCACCTCGGGGTGGGAGCCGGAGGACGGCCGCACGCTCTTCCTGGTCGGCGATCCGATGCAGTCGATCTACCGCTTCCGCGAGGCCGAGGTGGGCCTCTTCCTGCGTGCATGGCACCACGGCATCGGCAGCGTGAGTCTCGAGCCGCTCACGCTCTCGGCGAACTTCCGCTCGCATGCGGGCATCGTCGAGTGGGTCAACGCGAGCTTCTCGCAGGTCATGCCACGCACGGAAGACATCCACGGCGGCGCGGTGACGTATTCGCCCTCGCAGGCGGTGCATCCCGCCGAGAGCGAGGCGGTCCGGGTGCACGCGTTATTCGACGGCGACGGGGCGGGGGAGGCGCGCTGCGTAGCCGAGATCGCCGCCGCCGCGCTCGCCGAGAGCGGGCGCGACGCCGCAAGGCCCTCGACGGTCGCGATCCTCGTGCGCAACCGCAGCCACCTGCTCGAGATCCTGCCACGGCTGCGTGAAGCGAAGATCGCGTTCCGCGCGGTCGAGATCGAGTCGCTCGGCCATCGACCGGCGATCCAGGATCTGCTCGCCTTGACGCGCGCGCTGTCGCACCTCGCCGATCGCACGGCGTGGCTCGCGGTCCTGCGCGCGCCGTGGTGCGGCCTCGCCCTCGCTGACCTGCTCGTGGCGGGCTCGGGGGAGGAGACCCTCACCGTGTGGGAGGCGATGCGCGAGGCGGCGCGCCTCGAGAGGCTCTCGCCCGACGCCCGCTTGCGCCTCGAGCGCACGCGTGAAGTCCTCTTGCGTTCGCTGACAGATCGCCGCCGCGCGAGCCTGCGTGATTGCGTCGAGGGCGCGTGGCTTGCGCTCGGCGGGCCGGCGTGCGTGGAAAGCGATACCGATCTCGAGGACGCCGAGATCTACCTTGACCATCTCGAGTCCACCGAGGACTCCGGCGCGCTCGGCGATCTGGCCGCATTCGAGGAATCCGTCGCGAAGCTCTTCGCGTTGCCGGATCTCGAGGCGCCCGAAGGCCTGCAGGTGATGACGATCCACAAGGCGAAGGGCCTGGAGTTCGACACGGTGATCGTTCCGGGCCTGGGCGCCGGCACCGGGCGCGACGACCGCAAGCTCTTCCTGTGGATGGAGACGCCCGAATCGTCGTTGCTCCTGGCACCCATCAATCCCACCGGGTCGAAGAACGACCTGACTTACGAGCTCATTCGCGGCCTCGACAAGATCAAGGCCGACCACGAGATGGGGCGCCTTCTCTATGTCGCGGCGACGCGGGCGCGGCACCGCCTGCACCTCCTCGGCGACGCCAAGCTGGACGCGCACGGGATCGCGAAGAGGCCCCCGAAGGGATGCTTGCTCGAGAAGCTCTGGGACGTCGTGGGCGATGAGTTCTCGGCACCGGGGGAGCGTCGCGCCACGCGGGGCGAGGCGCCCGCGGTTCCCGTGGCCATGCAGAGCGCGCTGCGTCGCCTTGCGATCGACGAGCTCGTTTACGAAAGCCCGCCCGCCGCGGGATGGAACGCGCCGCCCGAGGCGCAGATGTACGACGAAATCGAATTCTCCTGGGTCGGCGACACCGCGCGGCGCGTGGGAAGCGTGGTCCACCGGTGGCTGCAGCGCATCGCGGAAGACGACGCGAGGGGCTGGGACCGCGCTCGCCTCGAGGCGGAGCGCCCCGCCGTTCGCCAGGAGCTCGCGGCGCGAGGTGTGGCCGAGAGCGAGCTCGACGCGGCCTGCGAGCGCGTACTTGCCGCGCTCGCGAGCTCGGTCGAGGATCCCCGCGGCCAATGGCTGCTCGGGCCCCAGCGCAACGCGCGCAACGAATACCGGCTCTCGACGGCGACCGATGGCGTGCGGCGCCGGCTCGTCATCGACCGGATCTTCGAGGACGCGGACGGCGCCACATGGATCGTCGACTACAAGACGAGCAGCCACGAGGGCTCCAACCTGGACCGATTCCTCGCCGAGGAAGAAGGCCGCTATCGCGAACAACTCGAGCGCTACGCCGCCGCGGTGGGCAAGAAGGGCGCGCGGCGCGGGCTGTACTTTCCCCTGCTGAAAGGTTGGCGGGAATGGAGCGGTGGGAAGTGAAGCGCATCGCCTCGCGATGCCTCAGGTGCCGAGCTCCTTGCACAGCCGCGCAACCGTCTCCTTGAGCGAAGCGACTTCGGCCTGGAGCTGGCCGATGTTCGCCTTCATCGCCGCGAGCTCGCTCATCGTCACCACTTCGCCCGTCGCCGCAGTGGGGGCCGGCGCCGCGAGCACCGCAGCGGACGGCTCGCCCGAGAGCAGGTGAACCCA